>CAJWWL010000354.1 GCA_913048125.1 uncultured Opitutia bacterium
GATGCACTTCAACGAAACCTAAACCAGCTCCGAGAATTTCGGACAAAAGAAGGTTCTCCCCTCGAAATTACTCAAATGCTTATGCCCTCCCCTCTTTACATGACTGCGCTCATGGACGGTCAGCGGGGTAGAAGAAGATATCCGGCGAGCTATGGCAATTACATATTAGGAAACGGTGTGGTTCTTGTTCCAACTTTCGCCGACAAAAATGATTTACAAGCTTTAGATACAATCGCAGCCTGCTTTCCGGAAAGAGATGTGATCGGGATTGATTGTAGTGAATATATCCTAGGACAAGGTGCTCTGCACTGCTCTACTCAGCAGCAGCCCGCGCTCTAGACTGCGCGAACCGGATTCCAGCTTGCGTCGCGAATGAAGCTTGTGTCCAAATACTCACGTTCAATGACTTCCGCCATCTCGTTTGCGTCATGATACTTTTCCCAAGAGACACGAATTACTGGAATGGTCCGTGCAATCTCCTCGATAAACACTTCGTACTCCGACTGTAGCATTTTCAAGTAATCGAGGGAGATTTCACTTTCAACATCGCGCGAACGCTCTTTGATTCTGGACATCGAGGTTTCAGGAGAAATATCCAAGTACACAATGATATTTGGACGACACATGAAGTTTGACATGTTCTTGAATAGACTCAGGTAGGTTCTATAATCACGCTCATCCATTAGCCCGAGATTAACCAAAGTCTTGGCAAAGATCGCATCTTCGTAAATCGTTCGATCTTGGACCGCACCGCCACCTTTCCAAATGATCTCCTGATGCTGCTGAAACCGACGATTCAGTAGATAAATCTGGGTGGCAAAAGCATACTGCTTTGTGTCTCGGTAAAAATCAGACAAGTACTCATTATCTTTAACAGGTTCGTAATAAACAGGGATCGAGGTGTGCTCGCTGATTGCCGTAGCGAGGGTCGACTTTCCAGCACCGATCAATCCCGCAATCCCAATAAACAAGTCCTGTAAATTTCCTTTTGCCGCATTATTCATAGAGGCAGACGCTATACCCGCACGAACATAATTTTCCAATGCTGAACCGAAGGAAAACAGAAATTAGTGCATACGGAGGAATCAAACAAATCGTATTAGTTTCATCGGTCGCACCAACGGCACCAATTGCCGTCGCCGCCCATGGCACAAGCACTACAGATAGGGTCAGCGGAACAATCACCATTCGCGCAATCAACGTCAGAGGGTAAGTTATCGCCAGAAATCAACTGCTTAAGCCAGGACGCATAATCAACACCTTCTGTATTCCGTTGATACATCATCGCGTAGGGGTGAATGCAGTGAACTGCTCCGGTCGCAAGATAGTACCTAAAATTGTCGGCTTCAGAACGAATTTGGCGAAGCGAATTCGACATTTTGGGACTCCATTCGGCAGGGTCCCCGCCCATAGCCTCGTAGAAGAACTCTTGGTCTGCATCAAAGGCAGCGTTATATTGGGCATATCGCGCATTGGGATAGTGGTTAGCTACTTTGGTGTACAGATCAACAATATCCAACTGAAGTACGTCGACGTTACCTAAGCCATCAATCCACTCAGGTACTGCTTCCTCCGCATTCCAATTCGGAAAACTATTTCGAAAAAAATCATCAGAGATGATTCCGGCGCCACTATCGGCCAGTACGCTCACTTTTGTGTTTTCTAAACCACCATTTCGTTCATAGTAATCAGCAATCCAGGGCGAATGCCCAATAGAGCCATATGAACCGGCAGAGCATCCCGTGATTAGAATCTCTTCAACATCTGGATAACGGTCGAATGCCCAAGCAAGCGCGGTCCGGGCATTGACCAAACCACGATGCTCAACCAATACGCTGCCATCGTCATAGACCCCTAGCGCATTTCCCCAGTGAACGTCGCCGGTACAGTATGGCAAATGGACAATAGTCCATCCTTGAATCGGATTGTCGGGATTACTTTGTTCGTAGATTCCTGCAGCCCGCATTTCGTCGTAATATCTTTCGATCGCTTCCTGCGAGGGCACATCCGGAGAAAAAATAGCATCGGCTACCGAGCAAGTTCGAGCATCCCAGCAGGCACCACCGCCGGCGAAATCAAAGACGATACGTCTGCTATCACCGCCTCGTACAAAAAAGCGGTAGGGCGTGCCTCGAGAACAAATCGTATCTCCACCCGGTTCAATGGTGATCAATTCGCCTGCAGGTGGTGTGTCGGCAAGGCCTTCAATGAGTTGTGGAGAAGGGACATAACCTGCGCGAAAACTTCCATCCTCTACTGCTTCCGAATTTCCGCAGCCCGAGAGGCACAAAAGAGCAGAAACAGCTAACAGAGGAAGGATACTGGTACGCATTGATAGTTCATACAATCACTTCAATGGCAGCGGCAAGATCGGGAAATCCTAAGGGGTGTTGATTACTTACATCCACATAGACCAGGCGCTTGTTGGATGACATCACGAACAAAGGCTTGGGACTGGGGGGACAATCCCGCGAACAATTGAGG
The DNA here is from genome assembly GCA_913048125.1 of uncultured Opitutia bacterium. Classification (GTDB taxonomy): domain Bacteria; phylum Verrucomicrobiota; class Verrucomicrobiia; order Opitutales; family JABJCN01; genus JABJCN01. The sequence goes on from CAJWWL010000354.1 coordinate 2,485, forward strand.
AAAGGCTTGGAAAAATTGCTTCATAAGGCCCATCAACTGTTGCATCTGCTGCATTTGGAGATTCTGGGGTTGAAGCAAATGTCTCAGTGCTCCAGCAACAGGCCTCGCAGGACGACCGAGCCCGTGAAGTTGGTTCATTGTGCTGTGGTACAGCTGCGGGGTAATAGCGGGTCCAAAGCCTGCATAAGGAAGCACTGAAGGGGTAAAAGCAGCCCAGTTTCCGCCATTTTGAAGCGAATTAATGTAATTGGCTTGGCCAAGGATCTGGTTAGAAAAACCATTGCTGGTTCCATAGGTCATGCCTGCGATCATATTCTCAAAACTCATCGTCGTATTGAACTACAATAACTATGCCAAACCTTAGCTCACCGAACTTTCGGATTTGCCCATAAGAAACTCACAAGTAACGCAACTTTTGAGGGGCATAATCGGGCCTAGGGCGAACGATCAAGGGAAAGCCAATGGAGGAAATAAAACTTTCATACCCTTTGATGAGTCTTAGAGATTGCGTGTAATCCAGAACATCGGCAGGTTACCGAGTATGCGAACTATTTATGCCGAAATACTACTCTGTTTCGGAATAGCCTCGAGTGCGGTTCTCGCTAGCCCCAGTTATGCCGAGGGAAACAGTGATAGGATAAAAAAGATCCTGGACACCACAGACGACCTTTTTCGAGGCACCTCTTCACATGGTCAAATGTCTATGAAGGTCAAGACCGCTCATTGGACCCGAACTGTAGAAATCGAATTTTGGGCACAAGGTGAAGACAAATCCTTCATGCAAATCACGGCGCCCAAAAAAGAGAAAGGCGTAAAAACTTTGCGGGTAGACAAAGATATGTGGAATTTTCTTCCAAAGGTAAAACGCGTGATCAAGGTCCCCTCTTCCATGATTGGAGGCTCCTG
>CAJWWL010000355.1 GCA_913048125.1 uncultured Opitutia bacterium
ACGACCTTGGAACGGTCTACGTGACATCAGTAAGTGGACCCAAGCAATACAAGCTGGATCTGAATCAAATCAAGTCCTACAAAGCTGATGGCTATCGACGAGACAATGCAGCAGAACAAACCCAGTTTTTCCAAGTCGTAACGGTTGAAAATAATTCCCTAGTCTACGTAGCCTACACTGCCCTAGGAGAGGAATACGACCGTGCTGTTATCACCAAGGACTTCGATACTGGAAAAAAGAGACTCTCTCAAAGCCAGAAGTGATAAATTGATCCGGGTTTCATAAAGCTCTCGATGCCTTGAAACCAGAAAATATTTGGTTACAGAAGTTAGATTCACCCCCTCTTTGGACAAAGGCATTACATCTGGATACCGGATTGGTTCGATGGCCAAAGTAAGATTTACTTCTGGGTAAAAAGAAAGACTCCTTTTCGGTTGGAAATAAGTATGTCGGTTTTTTTGTCGCCGTTGAAATCGTCGGTAACGAATTGGGCGCCTACCCCGGACTGGTCATCAATTAGAGTGGGCAGGAGTTCAGGGGGAGACCCCTTCTTGAGCTGAATATCAAACCAGTAGAGTTGACTAGGATCACCGGCTTTCTCGGGTCGAAATCCATGAGCAAAAAACCGGCGACCGGTGACGAGTTCGAGGCGCCCATCGCCGTCAAGGTCAACCATGTTGGCGGAATGGGTCTCATGGATCAGCCCCTTATGCATGGTGGTAGTTTCGAACTTGTTATTTTTTACCTGGCGGCACCAAAAGATACCAGTCCCATGAGCGGAAGTGCAAAGAATGTCGCGAAGGCCGTCACCATCGGCATCAAGAGCATACATGTCTGCCACTCCTCCCTTGATAATATCCGTCTTGTGGAACTTCCACAGAGCATCATGTTTGCGGCCGTTTTCGGGCTGTTCCCACCATCCTCCATAGGTGACAATGTCCTTGCGGCCATCTCCATTAACATCTGCAGCGCCGAGCCCATGGGCAAACTTGTGGGCAGGCCAACCCTTTGGGAAAATGCTGTTTGGGAAACGCTCAGATACGTTATTTACTCTCCAATCCTTGTTGACGGATTTGGGTTCCGGCACACCGACCCATGCGATGTGCTCTTCAACACCCATAAGAAAGACCTTATCTCCGTCGCCGAATAGGTCGGTGTACAGACGGGTCTCATTACCAGTCCCATTGAATGCGACGCGTTCCACCCAGTGCCTCTCTGCCCCCTGTGGGTTCTCATACCATTTGGCCGGTTTACCATGGAATGGAATCACCATTACATCGATCCAGCCGTCGCGATTGAAGTCGTCTGGATAGACGGCGAAAGCTTCCGTGTAACCACCACGGTTGGGTTTACGTGGCTTTCGAATTTCATGGGCCTTCCAATCGGGAGACTCATACCAATAGTCGCCTACAAGAATATCGTTTTCACCATCCTTATTTACATCACCATAACCAATACCTTCAGATCGGAAAAGCGGGTCAATAACAGTCTTTCGAAACTGTGGACCAGCCTGTAAACACAAGGCCGTGAAGCTAAATATTATCAAGGCAGAATGGATAGCTTTCATACGACCATTACACTCACAAGAAGCAACCTTGGCAAACCCTTTTCAACTTGCATTCAAGGGGCAAAGGAAGTTAATCAGAAGCAATGAAGCTACTCCCTTATGCCACATTTTGCCTGCTAATTGGTTTTAACTGCATAGCGCAGGAAACTGATGCAACCAAGGAAACCTTTAGCTTCCCCGATGATTTCAAGCTTACCCTTGTAAAGGGTGACGGAAGTTCTCAATTCTCTCAGATCGGAGTTAGATGGCCTGCTATTGAAAAAGCATTGGTCTACGAAGTCCAGTTGGTTGAACTCTATGCAGAAGGAGTATTGCCAGAAACTGAGACCCTAACACTGCTCGGAAATACAATCAAAGGCCTTGGGTCAAAAGAGGATGCAGGCGGCTTCCAACCAAATTTCCACTTACGTATTGAAGGATCACTCAAAGGTAACAATGGCGTGTATTTAGTGACAAAAGAAGGACTTACTGGTGATAGCCTCCAGATAAAGGGATCTCCTTTAAACACCGAGCTTTTAGAGACAGCAAAAGTCCGCATTACCAGAATCGACCCAATACAATGGGATTACGATGTGAAAACATTGCCTCTCTTTTCAAATCCTGAGCCAGAAATCTACTTCAGTGAACTCACTTCAGGCGCACCTCATGCAGCACGCATACGTGCAACAGCAGAAGGTGGTGAATTAGCAACTGCCGATACTGGATTCTCGCAACCGACTATTCCATTCTTCACCGTAAGAGAAGCTCTGCAGACACCCGCCTTGTTCACTGAAAATCTGAACTCTCGGGGATTTAAGCTAAGGTGGATCCCTCCCGAAAACGCTGCCAGTGAAGCCATCGACTACTATTTAGAACAAGCAGATGACGACGGATTTTCTAAGAATCTTATTAAATACCCTCCCTCTCGCGAAACAGAAAAGACCTACGAGGATCTGGAACCTGAAACTCCCCTACACTTTCGCATAACAGCAAAGCCCAGTCGGAGCTACATCAATCATCTTCCGAGCGAAACCAGGGTTATCTCAGTAACCACCCCTCCATTAGACCCTCTTGAACTGACTGGAGAAGTTTCGGCATTAGAACCAGCTTTAGACAGCCTTAAGGCCAAATGGTTAGAGCCCACTAATTCCGGAGTGCAACGCATCCACTACAACCTCGAGGTAGCAGCAGATAAAGACTTCACTGAAATCCAACACACCTACAAGGAAATACAGGATACTCAATACCAACTAGTGGATCTTCAACCCCGCACTCCATACTACTTTAGAGTGACTGCATATCCCAGTGAGGATAATATCTATCACGATGTAAGCGAACCAATAACAGGATCCGGCACAACCCTTGGCAACAAACTGGAAACACCTGCTAACCTTACAGCAACAGCAGGCATTGGCAGCATCTCGGCAAAATGGGAAGCACCTATCAATGCCAAAGGAGATGTAGTTTATTATTTACAAGTTCAGGCACTCAACGGCGCAGGAACTGATGTACCCGATGCCATCATCACCACTGAGACTGAATACGGGCCGATTCTAGAACTTGAAAAAGATACCAATTTTCTAGTCAGCGTAATTGCCGGACCATCGGATTCCAATCTGATTGATGAAATCAGTGCAGTGGCCACAGCAAACACAACCACTTTAACCGACGAAACTGGTGGAGATACTGATCCAGAGGAAGAAGAACCAGATGAAGAACTAGAGTTCGATCAGGAGCAAGAATAGAGCTTGCTCGAAGCACTACCCCTGCCTGCCTCACCCCTGAGAGGTTATAGTCGGGATAAAGTCCCGTTAAAA
>CAJWWL010000356.1 GCA_913048125.1 uncultured Opitutia bacterium
ATTCAGAGGCTCTTTCATCATAAAAATATATACCCGGAACTGCATAGGGGGATTTCGGTGTTGAAGGTTTCTCCTCTAGCGAAATAGCACGACCTTTGTCACAGATTTCTACAACACCGTATGACCTGGCATCTGCAACGTGGTAACCAAATATTGTTGCACCTTCCGTTCTCTGGTTAGCTTCTAACACCTTTTGGCTAAAGCTGTGTCCATAGAATAAATTATCTCCGAGAATTAATGCTGATGGTGCTCCAGCTAGGAATTCCTCTGCTATAATTAATGCCTGTGCAAGTCCTTCCGGTTTGGGCTGTTCTGCGTATTCAAATTTCATCCCAATTCTAGAACCATCACCTAGTAGTTTTTCAAACAGAGGTAGGTCTTGTGGTGTTGAGATAATGAGTATTTCTCGCATGCCAGCTAGCATCAATACGGACAGTGGGTAATACACCATTGGTTTGTTGTAAACTGGCATCAGTTGCTTGCTTACTGCAATTGTTAGTGGGTGCAGACGGGTGCCAGATCCTCCCGCTAGGATAATTCCCTTTCGTGGTTTTGACATGGTAGTTTTGTTCTGTTCGAGAATTGCTATGCAGGTTCTGTGCAAATAGCTAAGCGGAAGTGCAATATTTCGTACTGCTACAGGACTTTTCGGCAAATATTGAAGTTATTCGCCCTTTAGGGAGGGAAGAGAACAGTGATTCTGGTTAATTATTTTAACCCTAATCGCTCTCTTTGGTAACCTTTTGATCTGATGTTTTCACACCATTGCCGATTCTCTAAATACCATTCTACCGTTTTACGTAGGCCGGTTGAAAATGTTTCAGTAGGTCTCCATCCAAGCTCTGTTTGTATCTTTGAGCAGTCTATTGCATACCGCCTGTCGTGACCTGGCCGGTCCTTAACGTACGTTTTCTGGCTTTTGTAGGATTTGCCATCTTGTCGAGGATTAGCCTCATCAAGTATTTCGCAGATAGTATCTACAATTTGTATATTCGGCTTTTCGCATAGACCACCGACATTGTAGGTCTCTCCAAGTTGACCATTTTTCAGTACTCTCCAAATTGCTGAGCAGTGATCTTCGACGTAGAGCCAGTCCCTCACATTCATACCATCACCGTATATAGGAAGATCTTTTCCATCGAGTGCATTCAGTATCATTAAAGGTATCAGCTTTTCTGGGAATTGGTACGGGCCGTAGTTATTGGAGCAGTTTGTCGTTATGACAGGGAGCCCAAATGTGTGATGGTAAGCGCGAACAAGGTGATCACTTGCTGCTTTTGAAGCAGCGTATGGACTGTTGGGTGCGTAGGGTGTGGTCTCAGAGAAGGCGGGATCATTTGTTTCCAGAGAGCCGTAAACTTCGTCAGTCGAGACGTGTAAGAAGCGGAACGCATCTTTCTTGTCTTTCGGAAGGTTTTTGAAGTGGTTTCGTGCAGCATCTAATAACCTGAGAGTACCAATCGCATTCGTTTGTAGGAAGGGTTCTGGAGAATCTATGGAGCGGTCCACGTGGCTTTCCGCTGCAAAGTTGATCACGATATCTATGTTATGATCTTTTAGAACTTGAGCAGTGAGATCAGCATCCCCTATATCGCCTTGAACAAACTGGTAGTCTTCCGAATCTTGGAATTCGATCAGGTTCTCTGGGTTCCCAGCGTAGGTGAGTAAGTCTAGATTTACGATGCGATCTTCGCTAAGCGAATCGCGTAGTCTTTGTTGGATAAAATTGGCTCCGATAAATCCGCAGCCGCCTGTGACTAGTATGTTCATGAACTTTTTAGGGATCAAAGGCTCATGGTTGCCAATTTGTAAGAGCTTCTTTCACAGATTGCTCTATGGGTGTCATGTGAATGCCAGCATTCTGTAGCTTAGAACTGTCCATAACACAGTTAGAGCGTGGAGTTTTGGCAGCTTCATTCAGAAATTGAACCTCTGATTCAAAAAATTGGAATTGTTTTTTACAGATGCCGCTTTCCTCGATCCAGGTTGCGACTTGACGAGTAGTGACGTGACCTGGATTAGTGACATTGTAGGTTCCAAATTGAACCTTTTTTGCCCAAGTCTGCCAAGTGGCACTCACGAATTCACCAAGGTGCGAGATAGAGTTTTCTGCATCGAGCAGTCGGTCGTAGCTCATGAGTTTCGTTAAGTAGTTACGGGGACTGTTGCGGTGGTCGAAGGGAATCCTTAGTCGCCAGATATAGCATTTTGACGCGCCTGCTAAGACTTCTTCCCCTAGTGCCTTGGTTCCAGAATACCAACTGCAGTTGTTTTGGCGAAATGAAAAATTGGGTGGATCTTCCTCGGAGAAGCCAACCCTATCATGTCTACGTCCAGTGTAGATACAACCGCTAGAAACGTGTCCCCAAGACAGATCAAGTTCTTCACAAACCTTTCTTAGGTTTCCTGGAAAGCATGCGTTACCTTGAAGGCATTCGGTTTTATGGATCTCGCAGGCATCTACATTCGGCTTGCCCGTGTATCCAGCAGCATTAATCAGGAAATCTGGTCGAGTTTGCTTTAAAAAGCTTCGAAGAGTGTTGGGACAAGTGTAGTCAGTTACAGAACGCGTCGGGCACTTTACCTCTACACCCAATTTTTGAAGAAAATGAGCGTAGGCTTGTCCTACGTAACCTGTTGCGCCTAGCAGTATAACCATCTTTGACAAAGGGGGATATGAGCAAAACGCCCAACGTGATAGCTTCACAGTTGCGGTCAATGGTTAAATCTTCCAAATCAACCTTTCAATTATGTCATCTATTTTAAAGGATTGGAATCCTGTCAGGCCCTTGCTTCTCTTAAACATGCGTCGTGATCTGCTTTGGCAGTTCACTAAGCGTAATATCCAGAGTGGCTTTCGTGGGAGTCTTCTTGGTGTGTTTTGGGTAGTACTTTCACCACTACTGATGCTTGCCCTCTACACCTTTGTATTCGGGGTAGTTTTTGGCGGTAGCTTTGAGCAATTGAATGCCGACGGGCAACTAGTTCGCAAGGATGGGGCAAGCTACGCACTCGGCATCTTTCTGGGTCTGTCAGTAATGTCGCTTATTTCAGGCACCCTTTCTTCCTCTGCCACACTGATAGTTTCCAACCCCAACTTTGTTAAAAAGGTAGTGTTTCCTCTGGAGGTATTACCTGTAGCTCAGGTTGGCAACCTCGCCTTCAACTTTAGTATTTCCTTAGGTTTGTGTCTAATTGGTGCAATACTCGTTGGCGATGGGTTCTGTATGGCATGGATTTGGTTGCCGTTAATCATTCTCCCTAGTGTTTTTATATCGCTTGGGATTGGGTGGTTGCTGGCATCTCTTGGAGTGTTTTTTCGAGACATTGCTCAATTGACTCAGTTTCTG
>CAJWWL010000357.1 GCA_913048125.1 uncultured Opitutia bacterium
GCCATACTGTTTGAGCAGCATAAACCACTCGTAGTCGATGAGGTCGAGTTACCTCGACTTGGATATGGCCAAGTCCTTGTTGAAGTAAAGGTTAGTCGAATTTGTGGTTCTCAGTTGGGTGAGATTGATGGGGTCAAAGGCCCGGATATGTATTTGCCACACCTGCTGGGGCATGAGGCTGGAGGTGTTGTGTGTGAGGTCGGGCCAGAGGTTTCTAACGTTAAGTCTGGAGATCATGTTGTGCTTCATTGGCGACCTAGTGTCGGAATTCAGGCACGCCCAGCGAAATATCGCTTAGGAACGAAGACGGTAAATGCGGGCAACATCACTACATTTCAACGCCTCACGGTTGTTTCTGAAAACCGCCTGACGCCGATCCCGGCAGATGTCGATTTTGAAGTTGCTTCACTGCTTGCCGACACCCTGACAACTGGTTTTGGTTCGGTTATGAGAAACGCTCGTCTTGAGATAGGTGAATCCGCAATCGTGATTGGCGTCGGAGGCATTGGACTTGGCACCGTTCTCGGAGCGCATCTTGCTGGAGCGCATCCTCTTATTGCTGTTGACCTTTATGAGGATAAACTCTCCAAGGCGCGCGAATTCGGTGCTACTCATACCATTAATTCGCGTACTGAGGATCTCGTCGGTGAAGTCGCACGTATCTTAGGCGGTCCGGCTGATGTGGTCTTCGACGGTACTGGTAATCCAGCGGTGATCGAGCAGGCGTGGAAGGTTATAAGCCCGAAAGGGCGTCTCATTCTCATCGGCGTGATGCCGAATGATCGCCAGCTAACGTTCAACACGCTGCCTCTGCATTATGGAAGGGTTCTTACAGGCTCTGAGGGTGGCATGAGTCAGCCGGAAACTGATATTCCGCGCCTGCTTCGGATGATCCGTGACGGCCGCTTCGATCCGCGAGGAATGGTATCACATCGTTGTGCTCTTAAGGATATAAACCGTGCAATATCCTTGATGCGTGGAGGCCAGTCAGTGCATACAATGATACATTTAGACCAGTAATATTCGAATTATTTCCATTGCTGACTAAAAATTGATCAAATAGTTCAAAAAATGAAAGCAGTTATTCTCGCGGGGGGGCTCGGAACACGTATCAGTGAAGAGTCCCACTTGAAACCCAAGCCTATGATTCAGATCGGTGGACGTCCGATCCTATGGCATATCATGAAATTATACGGAGCGCATGGAATCAACGAGTTTGTGATATGTTGTGGATACAAGAGCTATGTCATAAAAGAGTACTTTGCTAACTATTTTCTTCATATGTCGGATGTTACCTTTGACATGGCCGACAACCACATGGAAGTACATAGTCAACATGCTGAACCTTGGAAGGTCACGCTGATTGATACCGGGGAAGATTCGGAAACTGGTGGAAGGATTAAACGAGTGCAGGAATACATTGAAGGAACCTTCTGCCTTACTTATGGGGATGGAGTGAGTGACGTGGATCTCAAGCGCCTACTAGCTTTTCACAAGGAACAGAACACACTGGCAACTGTCACGGCTATTCAGCCAGCGGGACGTTTTGGTTCAATCGAAATTAAAGGCGTCAGAGTTCAGCGTTTTCTGGAAAAACCCAAAGGAGATAATCGTTGGATCAGCGGCGGCTTTTTTGTCTGTGAGCCTGAGGTGTTTGACCGAATCGAAGGTGATCAGACAATATGGGAGCGTGAGCCCCTAGAAAGCCTTTCTACAGACGGGCAACTCTCAGTATACAAGCATAAAGGATTTTGGGCCGCAATGGACACCTCACGCGATAAGTTATTTTTAGAAGAACTTTGGGATAATGGAATAGCTCCCTGGAATATTTGGGGCCATCAGTCTCCTCATGCTCCGACAAATCCGGAACAAGAGGTTCAGTCCTATTAAAAATAGAAAACGGGAGTACTTGATGGAGCATTAACGAGTTTTAGTTAGATGCCTTCCGAAAGCACAGCAACAATACCCTACTTTAATGTCTCCTACTGGGAGAAGGGCGGCAAAAATTGACTACATTCTGGCGAAACAAGTGCGTGGCCGTTACCGGTCATACCGGTTTCAAGGGCAGCTGGCTTAGTCTTTGCCTCAATGAAATGGGCGCTAAAGTATATGGTTTCGCTTTAGCTCCACAAACGCAGCCTGCTCTTTTTAATCAGCTGGGTCTCGCTGATGGACTCAGCCATTCGGATGGCGATATTCGAAATTTAGATGCCATTCGGAAATGGATCGTTGAGGTCCAACCAGAAGTGGTTTTTCATCTTGCAGCGCAGCCTTTGGTACGGCGCTCCTATCGAGAGGCAAATCTTACTTGGGAAACAAATGTTATGGGCACAGTCAATCTACTTCAATCTTTACGCGAACTAAAAGGATCCTGTGCTGTCGTAGTAGTAACGACCGACAAAGTATATGAAAACCAGGAGCGCGCTTATGCTTATGATGAAGGCGACAGGTTGGGCGGACTCGATCCTTATAGTTCCAGTAAGGCGGCGGTGGAATTGGCTGTGTCAAGTTGGCGCAAGTCGTTTTGGCAGAAAAAAAACTTGGTTCGAGTAGCAACAGCTCGCGCGGGGAATGTGATTGGAGGTGGGGATTGGTCAGAGGACCGCATCTTGCCCGACTTGGCGCGAGCTTTGGCAGCAGGTAAGCCGATTTCAGTCCGAAATCCCCTGGCTGTGCGACCCTGGCAGCATGTTCTGGATCCTATATTCGGGTATCTGCAGCTGGCAAAAAAGCTCAAAGAAAAATCAGACCCAATCTGGCAAAGTGCGTTCAACTTTGGTCCTGAAGCAACTGGTTTTCGCACGGTAAGTGAATTGGTACAAAATGCTCTACAACATTGGGCTGGTCACTGGAGCGTCTTAGCTGATTCACATGCCCCACACGAAGCAACTAATTTAAGTCTGAATATTGAAAAAGCGCGTCAGCAATTGAAGTGGCAACCTCGTTGGCATTTTGAAGAGGCCGTAAAGCAGACCGTATATTGGTATAGACATGTTTGGCAAAAACCTGATTGTGCTCGTGAAATATGCCTGAAGCAAATCAAAAGTTACGGAAGTTTTTGAGTATTACTAAAGAGCACCATGAAATTTATATCACTTCCTCTAGCGGGTGCCTATCTTATTGATTTAGAAAAACGCGAAGACAATCGAGGTTTCTTTGCCCGGAACTTTTGCGAAAAAGAGTTCTCGAATCAAGGCTTGGAAATTCGTTGGGTGCAGATGAATACCTCGTTAACTCGGCAATCGAGAAGCATTAGGGGCCTTCACTTTCAATATCCTCCTAAGGCAGAATTGAAGTTGGTGCGATGTCTGCAAGGAGCAATCTGGGATGTGATTG
>CAJWWL010000358.1 GCA_913048125.1 uncultured Opitutia bacterium
GATATTTGATGAGGTTGGTCAGTACGTCGATCGCACGACGAATACGACTTTCGCAATCCGTTCTCTCCAACATTTTACGGAACGGCAGCGCGATGACCTGCGGATACTCTTCAATGATGATCTTTTCCCAGTCATCAAATTGGTTGGTATCGGTTAAGACGGGCGCCTCCTGATCCGTATTCTCGAGAGGAAAAACAGGTTCGATGGGGTGCGCACAAATGGCGCAGATATGCTGCATTCGCAGAGCTGCAGCAGAGGGAATTGAAACCTTGTACATCTCACAGCCAGCATCTTTGCAAACCCATCCACTGGCCAGATCGGGAATCGAGGCCACGTTGGTCCACTCTTTGCCGCAATCTGGAAACCATGCGTAATCTGCCGCCGTGATCGTACCAGCCGCTAACTGGGCACGGACTTCCTCGATTGTGAAGGGTCCATGGGTGTTACCTTGGCTGGCGATGTGAATCTTCAAGATTGTACTGCTGGAGAAGGTTAAGATTGAGAGGTCGGCTTGAGGATTGGGGGCCGTCGGTCTCGGTAGCGCAGAAGCAAGGGCACAAGGCTTTTGGCTTTCCAGTAACGAGGTATGAAACTAGAGGGCTTGTGTAGGCAGCGTAAAAGCCAGCCCAGCTTGCACCGGTCCGCCCAGGCTGGGATACGAGCCTGCCCACCCGCGAGAAATGCGATAGCCGCCCCACAGCAGATAATGGCCGGACAGGGATCTAAATTCTGTTGAAGGTAGTGCCCGATCCGCTCTTGGACGCCTCCGCCGATATTCAGGAAAACCACGGCGGGCTGAGAGGATTGGACCGACTCCAGTAGCTTGACATCCTCTACTGGACCAGAACCGGGGTACATCGGAGCGACGTAGGTGGATGCTTCTGGAATATTAAGCTGAAGGTCTGCCGAAAGCCATTGAAGATTAGATTGCTTTTCTTTTTCGGATGGCATGACCCAGAAGCTATCTGCAAGCCGCAAACGAGCCTCAGGATCTTTGAGGAAACATTCCAGAAACTCCAAACCGGACACTCGGTCCAACCGAGGGGATTTCCGCCGGGCGAGGCTGTTCCAAAGTAAAATCATGAGCCCGCTGTCCGGCAGAACGACATCGGCGGATTCAAGAGCCTGTGCGTAGGCTGGATCCTCAATAAGACTGCCCGCAAGGCCAGGACCGGAAGGAGCAACCAAAAGCCCACCAGACAATACCTTTGAGACCGCCTCTTGGGCAGTGCCGGGAAAGAAATCAACTCCAAGGATTGTGACCCGGTCGCTCAAGGCTATTTACAGGGCTTGTCCGCAATAAGCGGCCATTCAGTAGGCAGACTTAGGAGGAGCCACCACCTGAATAGCCGTGCGGAGTACGATTTCAACGTCGAGCATGAGCGACCAATTTCCAACGTAGTGGAAATCCATTTCATTGCGGGCTTGGAGCAGATCTGGCGAAACGACTTCACCGCGAAGACCAGCGCATTGAGCAGGTCCGGTGACACCCGGTTTCACAAACTGACGTACGCGGTATGCCCGAAAATCTTTACCAAGAAGCTTGTCGTGCTCAACCATGTAGGGCCTCGGACCCACAAGGCTCATCTCGCCAAGGAGTACGTTTACAAATTGTGGAAACTCATCGATGCTGAATTTACGGATGAAACGGCCAAATGCATAGGTGCGGTCATCGTCACGGGTGGCCTGAACTTCATCTGCCTCACTGGGCAAACGATGCTTCATAGATCTGAATTTCAAGATAGTGAAAGGTTCTCCACCTTTGCCTCCGCGTTCCTGCCTGAAAAATACTGGTCCCGGTGACTGAATGCTTTGGAAAAGCCATACCACGAGAGTCATTACGGGGAGAACGAAAAGTACCACGGGCAGACTCACGGCCAAATCAAAGAGACGTTTTACCGTTTGATTGAAAGGGCTTTCCAGAGGTTCGTCTTGCAGTGAGAAGAAGGGCTGACCTGACTCTATCACTGGAACTAGGGGCACGTTGAAATGTGAGGCGTAGGGGTTATGGATGAAGATGCGGCAACCTTGCAACTGACAGATGTCGATTATGCCTTGCATCCAATAATCACTTCGAAGGCCAGGTACAACGACGACACGGAAGACCTTGTTACGTGATAGGTATTTCTCGAGGTTATCTATAGACTGCAGTTCTTCGAGGCCCAGTTCTTTGCGACCGCCGCCACCACCAGGGGTATAAACGCCAGTTATGTTAAAACCGCTATTGACGTTGCTGACCACCCACTCCCGGATCTCAGACAGAGTATGTCCAGTACCAATTAGGAGAGTCTGGCGATACCGTTCCTCTTCACGGAAAGCCCATTTGAGAAAATCGGGCAGCCAGTAGTTTAGGGCGATAGCCAAGATCCAGTGTGAGAGTATAAAGAAGGCGAGGAAAGCACGACTGATTGCGACGTCTTTGACCAGAAAGTAGGTTAGGAACATTAAGAAGGCGACCAGCATTCCTTGAATGTTAGAGAAGGCCACAGCCCGCTTAAGCCTCTCCCATCGCCCCAGATCAAGGTAGTCGTGGTATTTGTGAAAACTCCCAATGACCGCAACCAACATCCCCATGAAAGCGACAAGGCTGTAGGTAAGGGGTCTTGAGGAGGCTTCTAGCTCTCCTCGGAACACGCCCCAAAATCCAAGTAAAATCCAAAACCAGCCGACACTAAAAAGCAACAGACCGAGCCTATGCAGAATGGAGTAACCTTGGGTTTTATGGTTCATAATCCAACTGTCGATATTGGATGGGAACCCTTCGTGGGAGGGTGATGGGGTTTGGGAAAGTAAGGCTAAATCTTGCGAAATCCTCGATAAGCGTCAAGGGGAGAATAAGAGGGACAACCATCAGGTAATCGGAGTTAAAAGTGACACGTTAGGAATTTACAAAATAGCGGTGTTTTGGATTTCATGCAAATTCAGCCAGAAGAAAGATCAGATTTAGTCTCCGTGAACGGAGCGAACAGGTGCTTTCGCCTTGCCAAATGGAGCTGCAGAAGATTGGTATGAGGCTCTGACAGAATGCTTGGAACAATTTCAGAACGAGCTGACAGCGAGGAAATTTGGTTCTGCGTTAGATGCCAACCTCGCATGGAGAGATTAGCCTCTGAGAGCCTTAAACGACTTCATGATGTGGATGTGTTCTACCCTCAAACAGTACGAATAAAGAAGTCAGAGTCAGGTGAAAAGGCTATTCGCAATGCCATGTTCCCCGGCTATCTGTTCGCCAGTTTCGAACCTCAAGCATCCTTGCGTGCCGTGAGTTATGCGCGAGGAATTTCCTACATAGTTCGCCACGGCATCGAACCAG
>CAJWWL010000359.1 GCA_913048125.1 uncultured Opitutia bacterium
CTCTAATGACATGTACCAGACTGAGCACAATGAGCTCTTTGCCTCAATCAGAGAGAACAACCCTATCAACGACGGACAGAGAGCTGCAAATAGCACTCTTCTTGCCATCCTTGGCCGAACCGTAGCTTATACTGGTCAGACCATTTCTTGGGAAAAAATGCTGAATTCGAAGGAGGACTTGAGTCCGCCTCACTATGATTTCGACAAACCTCTTCCGGTTGCGCCGATTGCTACTCCTGGCGTGACTAAGTTCGTCTAAAGCCCAGCCTTTATCTACAGACAGGATTCAATCAGGCTACTGAGATAATTTTCCGTTCCTCGGCACTCCTGAATGCGGCATCCACGAGAAGTTGTCCAGTTCGTGAGACTTCAAGTGATAGAGGCCCTGTGACGTTTTTTCCGTTCTCGATGCAGTGTGTGAAGTATTCTATGGGATTTTGGAAATCTAGCTCACGTACGGGTTCATCGTAGCCTTCTGGGTGAGTATTGTCTTGGATACGGAGGGTTTGCGCGTAGTCGTAGCATGATATGGTGCCTCCAGTACCTTTTATGACAAATCCGCACATAGGCTGGGGCTGATGCACCCAGGGATCTGTAAAAGTTCCCCAGCGGGTTTCGAATTTGGACAACCCTACATTGTAGCGTATCATTGTGATACTGTGTTCGTCAACTTCAAGACCGGCAGGAACATCGGTCATGCATTGAACTTCGAGGGGTTTATTTTCTCCATGGTACCAAGTGCCTAGAGTTGTTCCATAGCCTAGGTAGTCTAGTAGCGAGCCACCTCCTTTATCCTTACTGTACCACCAAGACGCAGCTTTCTCTTCGGTGGTAGGATTCGTCTCGATCTTGTCAGCAGTGTGGTAAAGGGGACCTCGGTTGCCACCATAGTGAGAAACTTCAGTGACTTTTCCAATACGACCTTCCTCCACGAGTTTGTGTGCCGTGTAGTTACCAGGTAGCCAACGTAGAGGCCAGTTGATGGCTAGTTGTTTTCCCGTATTTGCCATAGCCTTAATCATGCGGTCGGCATCGGCAAGGCTAGCGGCGAAGGGCTTCTCCATTAGGATGTGTACGCCAAAGGGAGCAATTCGTTCAGTCCAAAGCGCATGTTCCGCGGTGGCAGGGCAAAGTATTACGATGTCGGGTTTCGCCTTCTCAATGCACTCGCGATAGTCCGTGAAGACTCTTTCTGGTGCCACAGAGAAATTTTCTGCCGCTGCTTGCATACGTTCAGGCTGTTCATCACAGATACCTACGAGTTCACTATTTGAGTGCTCATGGACCATCCGAAGAAGGTCCCCCATGTGCATATGGTCAAAGTTGATACCGGCTATCTTCATTACTAGCTATGTTTACGATTTTAATCATTCTCAAGGACTTCAATCTTCTTTTTGGCCTTGATGCGAGTTGAGGGTAAATGCTGTCCGTTTTGAAGTACTTTGTAGGGTTGTCCCAAACGTTCGCAGGCAGTTTTGAACTCATCAGGGGTCTCTGTATTAAAGGAGAACATGTCGAAATGGTGGGGGATTGCTAGACGAGCGCCTATGGCCTTAGCAAGAGCAGCCGCCTCAGTCCCATTGAGATTGCCCGCAACTCTACGTTCAGGTTTATTCCCGTTAATGGGGACAAATGCAATGTCGACGTTGTGCTCCAGTAGTGTAGGCACAAGGCCTTCATGCCAGAGGGTGTCGCCGCTGTGGTAGATCGTCCAGTCTGCAAATTTTACAATTATGCCTAGGAATTGGTTTCGCCCCGAAGAATCCTGCTTAATTTCGTTGTGGGCCGCAGCAACTGCGTGGAACTCGAACCCAGCGACCTGGACCATTTTACCCTCATCCAAGCCTACTAAGTCGGGAAGTTTTGCTCCGAGACGTTGTTCTGCGAATTCAATATTGGCCTCTGGTAGTACGAGTTGAAGGTTTGGGTTGGCACTGAGTAGAGAGTGTAGGGTTTCAGCGTCGAGGTGATCGGTATGGTTATGGGTTGAGGTTACGGCAGCGATACCTGTTAATTTCGCTGGATCAATTACACGCTCAACCATTCGCACGTGGGGTTTATCCGTCTCTGCATATTTGGCTGTGAGAGAATCAGAAAGATAGGGGTCAAATAGAAGTCCACGTCCTTGCCATTTGATAAGGAATCCACTTTGGCCCATCCACCAAAGATCAAATTGATCAGTCTGTGGAGGCGCAGCCTCGTAGCTGTCGAGGAAGGCCCGGTCCTTAAGTATGGGAGTTTTCAATGTTGAAAGAAATTCTTAGTTGCTAGTAGGCAGGCCAAGCTCTTTACGGACGATGTGGACTCCTTCGACCATGTTTAAAAGTTTTTCCTCTGTAGCCCAGCGGGCAGTTTGGGATAGGCCGCAATCCGGGGCAAAAGAAAGGCGCTCCGCTGGAGCGTGCTTTAAGCAACGTCTGACATTTTCTGCAATCAGCTCAGGGCTTTCGATAAAGTAGCTTTTGACGTCTATAACTCCAACACAGACATCTTTAGTCTTCGCAACTTCCTCTATGATTTCTAGCTCGGAGTACTCTCGGCTAGCCATTTCAAGGTGTATTTCGTCCACAGCAAGTTGTAAAAAGTCAGGGAAAAGGGGGGCATATCGGCGCAAGCTTACAGCATGGCCCTTGTAATTTCCGAAGCATAAATGGGTGGAGAGTCGGCACTTTCCAACTACACCTTCAACAGTTCTATTAAAAATGTCGACGAAGCGGCGAGTATCTTCCTTGTAGCCGTAGCAGCTCATGCTTGGTTCATCCACAGTGATTTCTGTGCAGCCGGCTTCAACGAGCCCGATGAGTTCATCGCGGACATGAGGGAGGAGAGCTTCTGTGATAGCCCAGCGGTCAGGATAGTCACTATTGGGCATGATACGTCCTGACAAAGTATAGGGACCTGGCAGACTCGCCTTCAGAACCGGTCCATTTTCTGGACTTAATGACTCTAGGCGTTCAAACTCCCTAATCGAACCGAAGCCACCTGGGACGCCAAGTTCACCAATGATTGAATGCTTTCCGCGTTGGTCATGAGCAGGCGGTCCCCAGACTCTGTTCGAACGAACCTCCATATCAATTCCTTCAATGAAGGCGTAGAATGATAGGTTAAAGTCGAAGCGAGCTTGTTCCCCATCGGTAATTACATCCAATCCTGCGGCAATCTGGTCCTTGACCGCAATGGAGACGGCGTCCTCCTGCATCTCTACAATGTCTGTGGGGCCGAACTGTTCTATGTGTTCGCTGGCGAAGATTAGCCAACTCGGGAAAGGATAACTGCCGATGACAGTAGTACGTAGG
>CAJWWL010000360.1 GCA_913048125.1 uncultured Opitutia bacterium
CTGCCACTTCTCATTGCCGTTGTGATCAAGACAAAGGAGAATGTCCGAATCTTTGGTCGTCCAAGTGAAGACCACATGATTGGCATCCGCTACTGGTGTAGAAGATGAATAGCTGTTGAACTTGTGAATGCGATAATTCTTCGACTGATATTCTTTCTGCCAAAGTAACTTCCCGCTTATGGCGTCAATGCAGAGGAACTTCTGAACGGCTTTATCATGATCGGAACAAGTAGTGAACAAACGAGTCCCCCATAACACAGGCGACGAATGCCCTTGACCGGGGAGATCAAGTTCCCATGCGAAGTCACTAGAGGTCCACTGTACCGGAATACCCTTAGTCTTACTCAAGCCTGAACCGTTCGGCCCATGAAAACGAGACCATTCCTGAGCAGAAAGCACTCCGGACAAGATGAAGATCAGTGTTAAAGCATTCAGATTATGCATATCATCTTATGGAAAACATCGCTAGCAATCATGGCAAGCTGTGATTGAAAGTGTAAAAAAGGGCGCGCGAATACCCCTATTCGCGCGCCACACATTCCCTTTTTTGCTGAAACTGCGAAGCCTTGTAAAGAGACTCCGCAAAAGTATGTTTACTATTACAATTGAATAAATTGCGTATTTTGGGACGGAAATTTAAAAAAAATTAATGAGTGCTATGAATACGGATGTAAGTACACTCATAATCTAAGGTCCTAAAAGGGAATAGGCGCCCCAATAAAAGCTTGGAGTAGTAAAGAGGTGAGGTTGAAGGAAACCGCCCTGCCTAGCTGAAAACCTGCTGTATAACCTTACCTTGATTACCTACAAAGAAAGGTCTTCCCCCAGAGCCATGAATGCGCTCATCCAGTGGTAACCCAAGGGCGTGCGCAATCGTGCTGTGTAGGTCACCGGGGCTGAACTTATTCCCTTCCACACGTTTGATACCCTTGCTGTCAGTCTTACCAATGGCTTGACCACCGCTAACTCCTCCTCCTGCGAGCACTGCAGAAAATGCGCCAGGAAAATGATCACGACCACCACGTTGATTAATACGTGGTGTACGGCCAAACTCGGTGGTTAGAACGACTAGTGTCTCCTTCAAGAGTCCACGCTGTTGAAGATCCTGCAGAAGGGCCGCAAATGGAGCATCGAGTTCGCCGCAACGCTGTTCACCAACTGCCATGCTGTTGTGCATACCATCCCAACTCCCAAGCTGAACCTCAACATAGCGCACCTTGTGTTCTATAAGCCTGCGGGCCAAAAGAAGTCCATTGGCAAACTTGGAACGACCATAGAAGTCCCTAACTTTGGCCGGTTCTTTATTGATATCAAAGGCTGCTACCGTGCGACTGTCGAAAAACTTGACTGTCTCATCATAAAACTGGGCATAAGCCTTGACCTGATCGTGAGGGAAATGGTGCTCAAAGACGCGGCTGAACTTCTGTGCGAGCTCGACACGATGATTGAAGGTCTTTCGCTCGATTTTGGGCAGAAGGTCTCGAATGCCCTTGGCAGGATCGCCGAGGGGAAAAGGTGCATGGTCGGGCGGGAAGAAACCTGGGCCTGGGTTTCCTGAACCGATAAGTACGCTGTCTGGAAGAGTCTTGTTGCGGCGACCTAGAAAGTATTGAGCCCACGAACCGAGGTGTGGATGAGAAGTACCCGGACGTTGCGCATAGCCGGTGTGCATTAGGTACTTCCCTTGTGCGTGTGCGCCCGTCTTCTGAGCCATGGTCCTAAGTACAGCCAGTTTGTCGCCGTGTTTGGCCAGACTTGGGAGATGGTTGGAGATTTGGAGTCCGGGCGCATTCGTCTTAATTGGACTGGAGATCCCCTTGACTTCAGAGTTTGTCTTTGGATCGAAAGTATCTAGGTGGCTCATACCTCCATTCATGTAGAGGAAGATCACATTCCGCGCCTTAGGATTCTTCGGCTTAACATGACCACCAGGCTCAAGAGCAGCCCCAGCTAGCGGGGGAAGTATACTCACTCCAAGCGCGGCCTTGGCAACACCGGCCAGAAAATCTCGACGCTCCAATTCATTAAGGGTCAGTGCAAAATCTTTCATACCTTCCTCGGTTATTTGATAAAGATAAATTCCGGAGTATTGAGAAGGGCCCAGATCAAATTGGGCATAGCCTGTGGGCCTCTCTTTAGTTCTTCCACAAGCATCTTGTGCTCTTCAGGAAGAATTCTTCGATTAAGGATACTAAGAAATACAATTTGTGCGCGATCCATGGGGGTCTTCGCATTTTTCATTTTTTGAAATAAGAGAGAGTCGGGCTTCGTCAGAACCATAGTGGCTGCACCATTCATCAACTCCATAACTTGTGGTACGGACCCCTCAACGCTAGCTGCACCCACAACGAAATTCCTTTCTGACTGGCCGAACTTGCTTAAAAAGTGCCCCGGAGGCATGGGTTGCTGCAATTCAGATGCACGTGCTAGAGTGACGTTGCTACGACGTGCAGTCTGCAGCATCATCGACATGTCTTGCATCATTTTTGGCTCCTGAGATACCGATAACTTGTTGGCAGCTGACAGCTTGGCATTGGAAGGTTGCTTAGTTGAAGGCTTGGTCGTGCCCTTACGAACCGGACGAGTAGACGCAGCCATGTACGAAGTGCCCGACTTATCCTTAAGGTTGGTGAGAGGTTTGAATGAACGATACTTTCGAAGCCTAGCCAATAGCGGCTCGACCTCCTGCGGACCAGTTGATAGTAGATTGACGATGCGGTTCTACTCCTCACCTTTGCCTGAACGAAATGCCATAGGGTCTTTAACCATGAGGTTCAGCAAGGAGTCCCAAATTTGTTCACCACTCATACGTTCCATCATGGGGCCCTGGTAAAAGTAGGGGACACTGTTGCGAGTTGGAGCAGAAGGATTAGGTCCGGAAACAACCCATTTGACTTCGGGAGGCATGACCGTGTCCTTGGCATCGCGGGAAAGGACGTCTCGAGTGGGGGATTGTCTTTGGAAAGCTTGGGTATTGTAGAGAATACGGAGAAATTCCTTGAGATCGTAGTTGAGGGCTACCATGACCTTTTCCAAGTGGAGTTGGAGACCGGGATGGGTGGCCATGGTGTCATCGTACATGTTATCCAGTGGTTCGATCAAAGCCATCCCGAAAACTCTTTTCCATAAGCGGTTTACGATAACGGAAGTGAATCTTGGGTTAGCCTCGGAAGCCAACCAATTCGCATAAGAGGCTCTTGAACCGGTCGCTTCGAGATTTTCATCCAATTCAGT
>CAJWWL010000361.1 GCA_913048125.1 uncultured Opitutia bacterium
CATCGGGGTAAAATTCATCACGTTTACTCTCCGCCACGGAACGGGTGCGATTGGAAAGAGCCGCTACCTCAAATCCACAGGATTGGTAGTTCCTAAGATGAAACTCACTGATGCCACCAGTTCCAATTAGACCGATCTTGGGTTTGTAGGCTTTGGGTTTCTTAGGACGGTAGTCTACCTTTGGTGGAGGAATGAACTTTTCCTCCTTTTGGGGACTCAACCCGTAATCGTCATCCTTGGACATGGCAGTATTTCGTGTTTTAAAGTGCTGAACTTGGTTGAGTACGAATTTCTGTATTTATCACATGGATTACCATCAACTTTATTCGGAAACGGAATCAGTGTGACTGAATTGAAGATTAATTATGAATCCAGAGCTTGGTTTGGGACTTTGTTTCTTGAGTACCATTTAGCTGACCTCGGACAAGATTGTTTTTGTCAATAGGACTGGATATTCAAAGCAGAACAGCTAACTTAGTTACCTTTATGGAGCGTGAAGAAATCAATCGGTTTATTCAGCAAGTAACTGGGGCAGATCGATTAATGAGTCTCGGGGTGGTTCAGCGTCTCTGGAGTGGTTACGGAAGTATCGAGCGGATTGGTTTAGAGGGGACCGATGTTTCCAGCGTCATCGTCAAACATGTGAAACCCGGTTCAGGAAAGCATCCTCGGGGTTGGAATACGGATCTGTCTCATAGACGTAAACTGAAGTCTTATCAGGTCGAGACGCATTGGTACGAAAGGCAAGATAAGCACATAGCTGCTACCCACCCTCGAATTCCTCGCTGCTTTGGAGCAAAGACCGATGGGGACGAGGTTTTGATTGTGCTAGAAGACTTGGATGAATCTGGGTTTGCTGGGCGACGGAGTTCTGTAAGCAAGTCGGAATGGCAAGCCTGTATCGGGTGGTTGGCGGCCTTTCATGCCCAACATCTGGGCGATGATGCGGACGGCCTCTGGGAGAGCGGCACCTACTGGCACTTGGAAACACGGCCCGATGAACTCGAGGAATTGGAAGACCTCGACTTGAAAAATGCGGCATCCGCCATTGATGCCCGACTCAAAGCGACTAGTTTTCAGACACTTGTCCACGGGGACGCCAAGCTTGCGAACTTTTGCTTCAGTAAAACGGGATCGGAAGTGGCGGCGGTCGATTTTCAATACATCGGAGGAGGATGCGGCATGAAGGATCTGGCTTACTTCGTGGGAAGTTGCTTCCGGGATGCGGAGGCTGAAAAACGGGAGGCCGAGGTGTTGGACTTCTATTTTGATGAATTCCGTGTGCATTCAACTCAGGCGCAGAAGGTTGAAGATGACTGGCGTCCACTCTATCGTGTAGCTTGGGCGGACTTTCACAGATTCCTAAAGGGCTGGAGTCCAGGGCATTGGAAACTCTCCGACTACAGCGAACGAGTGGCGAAAGAAGTCATCACATCGTTAAAGGAGGCAAAGTCCTGATGGATTTCTCGGAATTGACAAAACAGGCTGTAAAGGCTGCTCTCAACGCTGGTGGAGTGATTCGTTCCTACCGGGATCGTGAGGTAGATGTAATTCATAAAGAAGGGGGTGACACCTACGCATCGCAGGTTGTTACCGAGGTTGATCGCAAGGCTCAGGACGCCATCTTAAAGTTACTGGAAGACTCCTGCCATGCACAGGGCATTGCCGTACTCACCGAGGAGAGCGAGGACAATCGAGCACGTCTGGAAAAAGAATACTTCTGGTGCATCGACCCCATGGATGGGACCCTTCCTTTTATTCGTGGCGAAGCTGGATATTCAGTTTCGATTGCTTTGGTGGCGCGGAACGGTTCACCGCAAATCGGTGTGGTGTATGATCCGGTCCATGATGTACTTTGGCAGGCCACGAAAGGGCAGGGAGTTCAGCGTAACGGGGAAGCCTGGGTTCTACAATCTTCAGGCGAAGTGCTTACCTTCACCTACGATCGAAGTTTCATCGAACGGCCCGAGTGCGATAAAGTCCTAAAAGAACTCGAGGCCTACGCCAACTCCCTTGGTCTCAAGGGCGTAGTAGCTACCCAGTTCGGCGGTGCAGTCATTAACGCCTGCCAAGCCTTGGAACACGCTCCAGGCTGTCATTTTAAGTTTTCGAAGCCTCAGGAGGGTGGGGGGAGTCTTTGGGACTACGCGGCCACAGCTTGCTTGTACGAAGAAGCTGGGGCTGTGGCGAGTGATGTTTTTGGGGACCCGCTTGACCTCAACCGGCCCGACTCCACATTCATGAACCATCGAGGTGCTCTCTATGCAACAAATGAGGCTCTTGCTAGCCGTATCCGAAAACTCATTGCCGATTTCTCGCTACGATTGTGATAGGTGCTTGGCGAAGAATTGCTTTGTCTTACTACACCTCAAAATTTACGTTTCTTAACACAAAATTATGCGTCAGCTATTCACTCTTCCCATTTTAGCCATTATGGGTTTTAGCCAGGTTACTCTAGCTGGAGAAATCGACTTTAATCGCGATATTCGGCCATTATTGTCTGATCGCTGCTTTGCTTGCCACGGACCTGACGCGAAGCACAGAAAGGGAAAGCTCAGACTTGACGAAGAGGCTGCAGCCAAGGACCCCAAGAGAGGTATTATCATTGCTGGTAAGCCTGAGGATAGTGAGTTCGTCTATCGAATTACTACGGATGATCCCGACGATATCATGCCTCCTCCGGATCTAGGTAAACCACTTAACTCCGACCAGAAGGAACTTCTTGCCAAGTGGATTGCTGAAGGAGCTAAATGGTCTCCACACTGGGCCTACGTTAAGCCTGTTAAGCATACGCCTCCAAAGGCTCCACATGGGTGGGGTAAAAGTTGGATTGATGCCTTTGCCGAGAGTTATTTCCACAAGGCAAATCTTAAGCCGGCCATAGATGCAGAACCTGTCACCCTCCTTCGTCGTCTACACTTCGACCTTACTGGGTTACCCCCTGAACCAGCTATTGTTGACTCCTTTACCTCCAAACCCTCCTCTGATGCCTACTCCAAGATTGTAGACGACCTTCTGGACTCCCCGCACTACGGAGAGCACATGGCTGCATACTGGCTAGATCTCGTTCGTTTTGCAGATACTGTTGGCTATCACGGAGATCAAACACACAATATATCGCCCTACCGTGACTGGGTCATAGATGCCTTCAATGATGACCTTCCTTTTGACCAAT
>CAJWWL010000362.1 GCA_913048125.1 uncultured Opitutia bacterium
AGGGGCAGGAGATTTGCCAGACCAACTTTACAGTGGGTGCTTTGGACCAGGGTCCGCAGATGGGCTTGCTGGATACCAATCTGGGTATTGGTAATCGACTCAAGTTGCTTGACGAGGATTACGGTGAGCATGGTCTCGGTGAGTTGTTGACTGCCCACGGTCCTGCCTACGAGCTGAATATTCGAGTCTTCAATGATATACAGCAAACTCTAACTGGCTGGCCTGGTGGTAAGCCCAATGCAGATGATACCAATCGACCTGAGCGAGCTTCACCACATCCTAAGCGAGCTCTTATTTTTTCACCCGAACCTCAAGATGATCTACTTGGCTTAGGCGGTACTTTACATCGTCTAATTGATCAGGGACATGAAGTCACAGTAGCCTATTTAACCTCGGGCAATCTTGCTGTACCAGATAGCGATGCAATCAAGGCAACCGAACTGATTTTAGACGCCGCAGAGATATCTGGTGACGCCGATACTGGAGAAACTCGCTTTGCAAGTAGCGTACAGAAACAACTCTGCAATAAGGATGCATTTGCATTAGATTCTGCAGAGGTTCGGCGCCTCAAGGGTACGATACGTCGAGGCGAGGCCCGTGCTGCCTGTTTGCAGTGTGGACTCTCAGCAGATGGTATCCGTTTTCTTGATTTACCCTTTTATGAGCGTGGGCGCTACCGTCAGTTCCAACTTTCCGATGACGACGTATCAGCTGTAGCACAGCTCCTAGATGCCATTCAGCCACATCAGGTCTACCTTACCGGTAATCTTGCAGATCCAAGTTCCATACAGGCTCTTGGATTTGAGGCAATTCGACGAGCTCTTCTCTCTGCGGGTGAGACTTCTTGGCTTTCTGACTGCTATTTGTGGCTTTACCGAAGCGCTGGTCGCGAGTGGGATATTCACGAACTCGATATGGCCGTTCCCCTCAGTCCTGATGAGCTCAAGAACAAGGTTAAAGGTATCTACCAGCATCAGACTCAGCGCAGTCAGGCACCTGGTGCGGGACAGGGAGGTGAAGGTTGGAGCCTAGCTGAAGGTGCTGATCGAGAAGTTGCCCGCCGCTACGATGCTCTTGGTCTTGCTGAATACGAAGCGATCGAGGGTTTTCAGCGATATCTCCCCGAATAGATTTAACGATATAAAGTTACACTCTCGCCAGTCCTTCAACAAGTCTTCCGATCCCATCAATAGCCGTCTGAGGCGATAGGGCACCGTAGGAGACTCTGAGGTGGCATCCGCATTCTATACCAAAGGTGTTGCCGGGCATGACAGCAACCTTGTGCTTTTCGATAAGTTTGCGTACAAGTTCCATTGGTGAACCTCCACTTGGAACTTCAAGTAGGAAGTAAAACGCCCCATTCGCTGGTGACACCCTAGCTTTTTTTCCAATTTGAGCGAGTCGATCAAGGCTTTCAGTGCGAACTTCTGCTAGAGAGGCTAACTCTTTTGCGAAGCTTTCTGAGCCAGCCTTTAGCGCAGCTGTGGCAGCATATTGTGAAATAACCGGAGGGCAGATGAGATTGGTGTCTTGAATCTTTTTAACCGGTACTAAGAGGTGAGGAGGGATAACCATATAGCCAATCCGCCAACTGGCGAATCCATAGCTCTTTGAAAGGGAGAATAGCGAGATCGTGTGTCCGTCGGCTCCCTCAATAGAGCCTGGTGAAAAGTGCTGGGCCGATTCGTAGGTAAAGTATTCGTATGCCTCATCTGAGATATGGTAAAGTCCTTGATCCCTGCATAGTAGATTCACCGCACGCAGATCAGTTTCCGGGTAGACCGCTCCGGTGGGGTTGTTGGGTGAAATAGTTACGATGGCGCGGGTTCTTGAGTTGATCGCGTTAGACAGAGCTTCTAGGTCCAATTGATTATTTGAGTCTGTTTTCACTAGGCGCGGTTGGCATCCCGCAATCCTTATCGCCATCTCATGATTGAAATAGTAGGGGGCGGGGAGGATGACTTCATCACCCGGGTCAGTGATGGCTAGAATCGCATTCATGAAGCCCATATTTGCACCGGCTGTCACAACGACTTGCTGAAGAGCATCTACAACAATCGAATTGTCTCTGGCGAGTTTTTGTTCGATCGCATCGAGCAGTTCGGGAATGCCCTGAACTAGCTTGTACTTTTGGTTAGATGGATCTTCTCGAAATTTACCCAGAGCCTCGTAAACCTCTGGGGGTGGTCCCCAGGATACCACACCCTGTCCCAATGAAATGGTACCGGGATTATCCCGGGTCCATTCACCAACGATAGGAATGACCGGGTCCTGTACAGCCTGCATCCTCTTGGGGATGTTTGGACGGCTGTTCATATCAGCAGGTCTGGGGTTTTACTTCTTCTGGTAGGCCGCACTGAGGGTTGCACATTCCTCAGGAGTGCGTTCGCCGACTTTGATGTTGAGGCGATAGTTGACTTGAAGACCCTTGTCTTTGGATACGTCAGTAGCGAAATATGACCCAAAGCGTCCGTAGTCACGCTCGCTGTAAAATGATGGCTTTGGATTTTGAGCGCTATCAAGATAGAGGGTTGTGTAGCGATTACCGCCAACCACTAAACTCTGAGCTTTCCATTCGAGGTTGGTCATATCTTTGTTGCCGGGCCAGTTCTTGGTTTTGCCTTGGGCGTCTTTACCTGTGCCGGGGCGAATGTAGTAAGTCTGGCCCTTGGTTGATGCGGCTACCTCGTTAGAGGCTCGAAACTGGAAACCTGCATGCTGGGGGTCTCCGTCCACTCGAATTTTGTCCTGAGTTGGTTTGAGGCTTGAACTGAAGTCGACCACCAGAGCGCCGTCATCAGCATAGGTGAAAGCAAGTGTCCTGTATTCAACGGCGAATACAGTACCATCATCGACTCTCCATTCGATAGCCAATTTGTGCCATGCCTTGTCCTCGGTAGCTTCTTGGGCAAGAACCTCTTTGTGTTGTTGGTAGCCGCCTTTGCAGTGCCAAGTGTCGACACGGACGTTTTTACCATCTTTGTTTTGCGCTGAGCACTTCGCAAATCCGTAGTAAATTCCACGATGGTGGGTGTAGCGTCCGCCAGGTCCCTTGGTCAGAAAGTCTTTTCCGTCTTGCTGGTAGACATGATGGAAGGGTTTATAGGTGCGCTCGCGGTCTGAAGGGTCCATGGCTTCGTAGACGTAGCGAACGATATTTTTCC
>CAJWWL010000363.1 GCA_913048125.1 uncultured Opitutia bacterium
CGTCAGTTTTATCTTCATAAAATTGTAGAGCTATTTTTAGGTCATCAAGTAACTGGGTTCTCTGATATTGCCCCTACGGGCTTCTTCAAACAAGCTCTTTGCCAAGGTTTTCATTGAGAAGCAACCATCGTAGGTTTACACTTTTTCTCACATCCTTCCTAACCACCAATATAGCTCATTTCGACCTTCTTACTTGATACTAAACCGCGAAGTTCGGAATAGCGGTCTTCTCTTGAGGTCCAGATTTCTTGTAGACGATCTTGTACGCAACCTCTGTTCCTCAAAATAGGCTTTAGGTCTGTTCCTTTTTCTGCAAACAAACAGGTATATAGCTTTCCATCAGCAGAGAGCCTAGCACGATTGCAGTCTCGGCAGAAAGGTTGAGAAACAGAAGAGATTATCCCAAATTCTCCAGACCCATCTTGGTAGCGATAACGACTGGCCACCTCTCCGGTGTAGTTGGCGTCGAGAGGCTCCAAGGCGTGTAATTCTTCTATTTCGGCAAGTATATCGCGGGCAGTGTAAACATCTTTAGGTGCCCACTGGTTGCAATTTCCTACATCCATAAACTCTATATAGCGCAGTATATGTGGTGTATTTCGGAAATGCTCAGCCAAAGGTATGACCTGATCCTCGTTCTGACCACGGATAATGACCGCATTGATTTTCACATCAAGTCCGGCATCTTCTGCACAGGCAATACCATCTAGCACTTTTTGCACTGATATGTCACGGCCGCTCATTTTACGGAAAGTAGCGTCGTCAATTGCATCTAAACTTATGGTAACTCGATTCAGGCCAGCTATTTTTAACTCCGACGCGCATTTCGATAAGAGCAATCCGTTCGTGGTAAGCGCGATCTCATCGATTTCATCGATACTCCGCAGAGATCGTACTAACTTCGCTACATCAGGACGCAGTAATGGCTCTCCACCAGTTAAACGGACCTTCTTCCCACCACTTGCAGCAAACGCCACCACCACTTGTTTGATTTCAGAAAAGGTAAGGATGTCAGGCTTTGGGAGAAAGGTGTAGCCTTGTCCAAAAATCTCTGCTGGCATGCAATAACCACAACGCAAGTTGCACTGATCGGTAAGCGAGATACGAATGTCCCGTAGACCACGGCCAAGTGAATCTCGGACAATTGACTCTTTTTGTATGTTCGGGGTTTTCATCCTTGTTTAAATGATACATCTAGGACGTCTATGATTTCCGTCAAAGAAGCTTTTTCCACAATTCTGGAGCACATAGAAGTCCTTCCTACAGAAAAATGTGCACTTAACATGGCTGTTGGGCGAGTTCTGCGTAACGATATTTTAGCAGACCGTGACTTACCGCCCTATGACCGTGTGATGATGGACGGCATTGCAGCCAAGTCAGAGGCATTTACCAAAAAAGGACCTCTCACATTGAAAATAGTGGGCAACCAATCCGCAGGTGCTGTAGCAAAGAAAATTTCAGAGAAAGATACCTGTCTGGAAATAGCAACAGGAGCAGTTTTGCCCGATGGTGCTGATATCATCGTCCCGGTAGAAGAAATTACTACGGATGGCAAAACTGCAACTATTGACGAAGGCTTTGAAGCAATTCCTCGTCGTTATGTACATGGCAAGGGCACTGATTGCGAGAGAGGAGAGTTGCTGTTAAAGGAGGGAGACATCCTGGGTGCCAAGGAAATTGCTGTGGCGGCTTCTTGTGGGGCTGCTGAGGTACTCGTTTCCTCTCGTCCAAGAGTAGCTATTATCTCTACGGGTGATGAACTGGTGGATATTGATCAAATTCCTCAACCTCACCAGATTAGGAGATCAAACTCACATAGTCTTGCTGCTGCTCTAGAGGCCTCCGGTCTTGGTTTTTCTAAACTCTACCACTTTCCAGATGAATTAGACGCGGTCCGAGAGGGGTTAGCTGGGATTCTTTCAAGTTCGGAAGTGCTGATTCTTAGCGGAGGTGTTTCAAAGGGAAAAAAGGACTATTTACCAGGTGCATTGGCAGATTTGGGTGTGCAGAAAGTTTTTCACTGGGTAGCACAGAGGCCGGGAAAACCCTTCTGGTTCGGTTTGGGCTCATCAGGGCAACCAGTTTTTGCTTTACCGGGCAATCCATTGTCTGCACTGACCTGTTTCCATCGTTATGTTCTTCCAGCCTTACGTTCAATGGCTGCCCAGGTTTTAGTGAGTCCGGTGGAGCTCGTACTGGGTGGTGATTACACCTTTAGGCCACCATTAACCTGCTTCTTGCCTGTGCGCCTAGAAAATAAAGGCGGGCCGTCAGAGGTTCTTCCTGACCCCGCAGGCAACTCAGGGGATTTTGCCGGAATCCTAGGCACAGATGGTTTTGTTGAACTTTCTGCCGAACCAACTGAATTTTCTAGAGGAGAGATTGTGCCTTTTTGGCCATGGCTATAAGCCCAAAATCTCTGTTTTGGTTGACTGAAGGAAACAGCCTTAGCGTTTTTTCAACAATTTTTGCGTGATTGCGAAGCGTGCAACGGCTTCAAGGCGCTCTACTTCGGCTGGGTCTAGGTTATCTGCCTCAGCTTTGGCTAGAGCCTCTTCAGCCCGCTTTTGAGCCTTCTCTGCAGCTTCCAGGTCAATGTCTTCAATATCAATGGCAGCTTCAGTCAGGATAGATACCTTATCGCCAAAAACCTCTACAAATCCCTTGTCAACAGCTAGTAACTCGCTCTGTCCTTTGGATTGGGTACGGACTTCACCTGCATCAACCGTTGTGATCAGGGGAATATGCCCAGGCAAAACTTCCATCTCACCTTCTGAGCAAGGAAGTTTTACGCGTTCTACAGATTTGCTGTAGACTCGCTTTTCAGGAGTGACGATTTCCAGGGTTAGGGACATGATTACTAAGCAGCGTCTTCAGAGCTTTTAAGGACTGTATCCATTCCACCCTTCATGTAGAAGTCGTTTTCAGCAATGTTATCAAGCTCTCCATCAAGGATCATCTTGAAGCCCTTGATCGTATCTTTTACCGGGACATATTCACCAGCAACTCCAGTGAATACTTCTGCCACGTGGAAGGGTTGAGACAGAAACTTCTGTATTTTACGCGCGCGGAATACAGTCTGCTTGTCATCGTCCGAAAGTTCGTCGATACCAAGGAT
>CAJWWL010000364.1 GCA_913048125.1 uncultured Opitutia bacterium
TAGTTGCAATGATTGGAGCTATTGTTCTTACACTAAGGCATCGCGATAATGTACGCCGACAAAATATTTCAAAACAAGTTGAACGTAGCCCCAAAGATACACTCGAGGTTATTAAAGTTGATACTGGGAAAGGTATCACATAATGGTTATTGGCTTTTCTCATTTTCTCAAAACGAACTCGTGTATCAAAAACTAAATAACGGTTTGACTTAGCATCATAGGAAGCTTTTCCGTCCTTACTTTTGTACTTATCAACAATATCCTTAACGACTGAGTCATCAACATAATTGAATCCTAAATAGTGATAATAGAAAGTTGAACTATCTGGATCCAGATCATCAAGATATCCTTTTTCAAGCGATAGATTCAGCTTTAGACAACTTTCTCACCATGCGTGGCAAAGAAGGAGATGCCATGCAGGTAGATATCCTAAAGCGTATCTCAATTCTCGGTCGTATAGTCGCGCAAGTAACTCCTCTAGTCCCTCGACAAGCGCCCACCTATCGAGAAAGCCTTCTAAAACGGATAAAAGAATCTGGGCTCGAGCTCGACCTAGACGACGAACGTGTCCTAAAGGAAATATCAATTTTTGCTGAAAAGTGCGATGTTTCCGAGGAACTCACTAGGCTTTGCAGTCACCTAGAGCAAATGGACAATACGGCAAAAGAAAAAGGTGCTATCGGACGAAAGATTGAGTTCCTTCTTCAGGAAGTATTCCGCGAGTTTAATACATTGGGAAATAAGTCATCCGACCTCGAAATCATTCAGGCTGTTCTAGAAGCCAAGTCTGAGGTGGAAAAGCTTCGCGAGCAGGCGCTCAACGTGGAGTAACCTCTCCCTTTTGAATTCCATCCACTTCGGCTGGAAGGGAATGTCTGGTCCTTTGCGTTAAGCATACTTTTTCAGCAAATGTATCTTGCTATGAATCAGGGTGTCTCCACGTGTGTACCAAGTACATCGCAACACCACAGAAGATAGCAGAGTCTGCCACATTAAAGGCTGGCCAGTGGTAACTTCCAAGGAGGAAGTCTAAAAAATCTATCACGTATCCAAGCCGAAGTCGGTCAACAAGGTTGCCAACTATTCCAGAGCAAAGTAGGCCGAACACCCACTGTAGATAGGCATTCTCCAGATTTAGTGTACGACGGTATAGGTAGATGCCTGTCAAAGCTGCGAATGCCAACAATGATAGTAGCCAGCCATAGCCAGAAAGAATTCCCCATGCAGCACCATAATTGTGTACATGGACAATCCAAAAAAAATCTTTTATTAACTCTATACTGTCCTGTTTAGATAAGTTGCTGTGGATCCAGTGTTTAGATACCTGATCTGCGGCCAGCACTACTGCAAAGACTACCCAGAAGATCCGGTATGCACCGAAATTTTTCAGCCTTTCGCCTCCCTTGGTCTACTCTTCTGCGTCGTCGGTAGTAAGCATTCGGGAGGTATCTTCGTCTCTTTCGATAAACAAATCATCCTTTCCTCGTTTGCCACCACCTCGTCGCTGGCCGGTTTCAACTTCTTGTTGGCCTTCCAAGGAGTATCGTGTAAAGGGAACCGCTTGTAGTCTGGATTTTTTGATAGGCTTTCCAGTAATTTCGCAAATACCATAACGATCTTCTAGAATACGTGTAATTGCACGTTCTACTTCGTAAAGAGCGTCTTGTTCTGAGGCCAACATATTAAGAGCAACCTCGCGGTCAAATTGTCCCGAGTCTGAGTCAGTTTGTTCTTGTCCATACCCAGCGTGGTCCTCATCTCCATCCAAGGTTAAAGTGTCTTTCGTATGTATATCTAACTCTTCCTTGAAGTGTTGTCGAAGTTCAACAAGTGAGTTATAATATGGCAGCCATTTTTTAGGCACCTTGGACTTCTCATCCTCTTCCCGACTGGTTTGGGCGGTAGGGTCAAAACCAAGTAGATCCATAATTGAGGCAGCACCCACAACTTGCGCCTTTTTCTTAGTAGACTTAGTCTTCTTAACGGCGGCCTTCGATTTTGCAACTGGTTGTGCAGCCTCCAGCACCTCTTCGCGTTGCTGTTCGAGTCGTTCTAGTTCTTCTCTAGCATCTTCAATTGTGAAAACCAAAGGTTGGGCTTTCTTGGCCGCAACGGGTTTGGAGGCTGCATTCCTACGAGATGTCAGCTTTGCTAAACTAGACTTTAGGTCGATTTTCCTTGGTTTTCGGACAGATGCTTTCTTAGCAGTTGTCTTTTTTTTCGCTGAAGCGGATTTCTTAGGGCGAGCCATGGCGAATTTTTTATGAGAGAGAATTAAAGGCTGTGCTTGTTGTAGTCGCGAAGGTGAAAAGATTGATTACAAATTTTGTCAAGATGACTTTCTTATCTGGTCAAGTGTGTCTTTGCATCGTGGTGAGACTTCTCCCCAGATTTCGGTGTTTACTAACTCGGGTACCCAGCGCCAACTACGAGGGCAGCGGACACCAGGTGCATGAGTTGCTGTAACGACAGGTTGCTCATTACTTTGCGGTTCTAGTATAACGGAAGATACGATGAAAAGTTCAGGCAAACTAGACTCGTATTTCTTTAGAATACTGAAAAGTTCACTTTCCGCATCGGCGGCAATATGAACTTCTGCATCTAGTGATTGTCCAATCTCCTTAGTTTCTCTGATAGCCTCCAGTTTTTCGTTAACAGCAGAGGATTTGAACAAAAGAATTTGCTCAATTTCGGCGGCTTCATTGTTTGATTTGTAGTAATCTGGTAAAGATGGCCAATTCTGGAGCAAAAGGGGTTCATCGCAGAAATCACTATCATTTTGTAGGTGAGCCCATGCTTCATCTGAAGTGAAAGGTAGCAAAGGGGCGAGCATGGTCACTATTCCCTTGAAGATCTGGTGGATGGCACTTTGCGAGGAACGCCTAAGGGGGTCGCAGGGCGCCAAGGTGTAAAGACGATCTTTTAGAATATCATGGTAGTTTGCTGAAAGAGTTACTGAGCAGAAGCGCGTAACTGCTTGGTAGACCCTATGGATTTCAACTGATTCATACGCGGTAGTTACTTCATTGCAAAGGTCAGCAGTACGAGCTAGCGCCCATTTATCAAGAGCATGCATTTGCTCTTGCAATAGAAAAAATTATGGATGTTGAGGTTCCAA
>CAJWWL010000365.1 GCA_913048125.1 uncultured Opitutia bacterium
TGGTCTGGTTGCCTGTCTAGACTACAAGATTGGCATCAATGGTGAACGTATTCCTGATAGAAAGCGTGATTCATTAACAGGGGAGATCACAACACGAGATCTTTTGTTAAAGAATCGATTTTTCCCCGGCGCAGCGCTTGTTCGCAAAAATGTACTGCGCAAAGCTGGCGGTTTCGACACCTCTCTACGAAGTTCGGAGGATAGGGACATGTGGATCCGACTCTCTTCCATTTGTAGGCTCTGGGTCTTGCCTGAAAAACTAATTCGGGTGCGCAAACATGGTAGTAACATGAGCGGACATGGCTCAAGGATGCGCGAAAATAAGAAAATGGTCCTCGCCAAGGCTCGCATGGAGGGTCGTGTGCCCTCTAAGGACCTAGGATTTTGGCTTCAGGCCCACAGTGTGGTAGACTACCAGTGTTCTTGGATTTTTCACGGGGAGCAAAAGCACGGAGCTGCCCTGATCGGTATCTTAAGGTCAATCCTGCTATGGCCTTTCCCTATGGATCATCTGCGCCTTGATGTGCCGCACTTTTTCCGGATTCGGGCGTTGCCTCGCTTTTTCTTTTCGGCGTTGGCTAGCCTTTTTGTCGATAGATCGTAATGGCTTTAAAGGTTCTTCATATTGTTCAATCCCTTGAGCCGGGCGGGATGGAGAATGGAATCATCAATATGGCTAACCTACTTTCAGGAGATGAACTTTCTTTTGATGTTTGCTGTATGACTGAGGCTGGCAGAATGGCGAAACGCCTTCCACAGGGCTGTCAGTTGTACGTTCTTGGTAAAAGTTCAGGGCTGGATTGGAGCTTGCCGAGAAAGTTGAAGGAGTTGCTGGAGGCTGTAAATCCTGATATCCTGCACACTCATAATCTTGGACCTTTGATCTACTCATGCATGGCATGTTTATTTAGAGCACCGTATCGCATTTTACATGGTGAGCATGCCTCGTTGACCAGAACTGATCTACGGCTTCGCAAGCGGATTCAGCGTAAGTTATTTTATCGTTTTTGTACTCGAATTCATACAGTGGGTAGGGCCATGACTCGTCAACTTGAAGGGCTTCGTTTAAGCTCTCAGTCGATTCTGACCTTGCAGAATGGCGTTGATACTGACCGATTTATTCCAGCTAAGGACAAGGTTTCCCAACGTGAGAAATTACTTGGTTTAGGCGCAGATATTCAGCTCGTCGGAATCTTTGGCCGATTTGGACCCTACAAGCGTCATGACTATCTTTTGGATGCATTTACTGATGTTGCTGTTAAATGTCCAAATCTGCACCTGCTAGTTGCTGGTGGTGGAGGTGAATTTGAGGATGATATCATGGCCCGAATTCAAAAGCATTCGAACGGGCATCGTATTCACGCCTTAGGCTTTCTCGAAGATCCCTTGAGCTACTATCAATGTCTAGATCTTTTGGTTATCCCTAGCGCGAATGAAGGGCTTTCTAACTGTGCACTCGAGGCGATGTCCTGTGGGGTTCCAGTACTGTCTAATCTCAATTGCGGTTCGGAGGAGTTGATTGCCGATGGACAGGATGGCATAGTTCGTGAGATTAACTCGCCTGATGCGTTAGCTAAATATTTGGCGTGGATTTTTGGGTTTGATGGTCCCAATCTCCAATTCCTCGGAGCTAATGCTCGTCAAAAGATACAAAAACAGTTTTCCTTGGGCGTGATGGCCAACGCATATCTAAACGCCTACCGAGCTCTATGATTTCTAAATCCTTAATAATCTTACTTGGTTCAGGTATCATTTAGAAGCTGCGACTGCTGTTCCATCGCCATGCGTTTATGGACTTCCTTTCAACCATCATTTTTCTCTGCCTCTACTATATTCGGCCTCATGAGCACACCTGGGGTTGGATCTACCAGATGGTTGGTTGGCTAAAGCCGATACAACTGATTACGATATTCGGTATGGTTGCGATGGTTCGTCGACCTGGTGGTATCAGCAAGTCAGATTTCTTACGCACACCTCATGACTGGCTGATGTTAGTCATGTTTTCATTTATAGTAGTTACTTCTGGCCGTATGCAGCACACCTTTATGGAACTGCTTCCGGTCTTTGTTTTCTATGTTATAATTGTTCAGTCTTTGCGGAGTCAGGAGCGTCTGGAGAAGTTCCTGTCCTGCTGGGTCGCAATGATTGTTCTGCTATCGGCCATGGCTCTTGGCATTTACGTAGGATTTGACCCTGTAGGTAGCAAGGATGTTGTTCAAGGCACGATGAAGGGTCGACTAGTCTTCAATACATCGATCTTCAATAATGCCAATGCTCTCGGACACTCGGTCGTACCTGCGATCCCCCTTGTTTATTTTTTGCTTATATGGAAACGGCCCGTCTTTGTTAAGATTCCAGGGCTTTTTGTGCTGTTACTTCCCGCCTTCTGTGTCTTTAACACCCAATCGAAGGGTTCTTTTCTCGCTGGAGCAGCAACCTTGATGGTAAGTATGCTCTTCAAGCGACACTGGGTACTGCAGGCGATGATGTTGATGCTGGCAACTGGGGCAGGGGTTGCTCTTGTCAAGAAATTGCCACGAATGCAGGATTTCAGCAAACGCGAGGCTGGTATCCAAGGTAGACAGATCGCTTTTGAGTTTGGCTACTCGCTGACTACTGAACAGGCCAAGTGGACTGGCGTTGGCTACAAGAACTATCGAAGTACAATGATGGACCAGATCGGGGTTGGGAGCGCTTCACACAGTAGCTACAACGAAATAGGATCCACTCACGGACAGATAGGCCTTTGTATGTATCTGGGACTACTATACCTGAGCATGCGCGTATTATTATTTGCTAAGCCACGAACGGTCCGGGAGGATCGTACTCAAAGGCTACTGTTGATATTTGTTCTTAGTTTTGGCATTTCTTCCTGGGTGGTTGATTGGGCTTATCGCGCTACATTCTTTTTTACCGCTGCTACGGTAGCAGCCTATCACCGTTTACTCCTCAAGGATGTCATGACTCCCATTGGGCAGTCGACGCGATCCTCTCCATTGCAATTAGAGCCAGAAGATTCTGATGTTGTAATTGAAAATGAAGTTCAACCTCGAAACCCAGG
>CAJWWL010000366.1 GCA_913048125.1 uncultured Opitutia bacterium
AAGTTGCCGTAAGTCCCCGACAAGAGTGTCTATTCCTTGCCCAGTGACCGCCGAAATAGTCGGGCCAGTCCATGGAAGTGTTGCGACGTCCGATTTGGTTCCAATGACCATTCTCGGTCTAGCGAGTAGCGTCGCGTCGTAGTCGCCGAGTTCGCTGATCAGTATTTCTTCTTGGGTGCTTGGCGATTTGCCCTCTACGTCAGCTAAGTCCACCAGTATTAGTAGAACTCTTGCTCTTTCCACGTGACGTAAGAATTGATGACCTAGTCCTTTGCCAGATGCGGCGCCTTCGATCAAGCCTGGGATATCAGCACTTGTGAAGAGGGCTTTGGATCCTGAGATTTTCTTCAATGCAAGTCCTGAATGAGGTTGCCAGGCTGAGATAGCATGGACATCACCAGTTTCGAGAGCTTGCGGTGTTTGGTCGGTAGGAACATTGATTATCTCCACATCCGATTCCGAAAGGCCAGCAGATTCAAGAGCCTTTAGTAGAAGTAGGTGGCTGACAAATCCAGTTTCTACACCAATCTTTTTCCCCTTGAGATCGGCAATTGATTTTATGTCAGCGCTAGCTACGACCATGTCGTTGCCATTACTGAAATCGTTAAGGAGGATGCCAATGCCCTTCTTTCCTGTAGCTCCAGTAACAAGACCGTCTCCATTTGTCATGCAAACTGCATCCACTTTGTTGCTGGCGAAAGCGTCCATGGAGGCAACATAATCCAACCATTCAAATTTTACATCGACACCAGCTTCCTTGAAGAAACCTTTTTGTATGCCTATCTCCCACGCTACCCAACCGGGCCAGTCACTATAGGCGATTGTGATACTTGATTGGCTTTCGTCCTTAGTGGTTGCATCTCCGTTTCCTCCACATCCGCTAAAAAATGAAATGGTCAGGAAAATGGGGATAAGGAGGCCTATTGTGTGTTTCATTTTTTTTCCTTTTTGGATACTGAGTTTAGATTATGCTTTGAATATTAATTAATAATTTAAAAAATTAGCTGGCACGTATCTTCGATGTCAAGTGGCAACCTCACTACCAAATTCGGGGTAAAGGTCTTATTTCAGCACCAAAATTCTTTTTTTGTTTGGGCCAGCAGCCTTAAGTCCTTTGAGGGTCGCCTCTCTATTGCTGGTGGCATCGGTGGCTATGACCGTGTAGGAGACTCCTATTTTGCCGGGTATGGTTGGGGTGTGGAAATTTCCTTTAATTCTCAGTGTGTACAGGGTTTCCTCGATAGATTCATCGATGATAGTTAAAACAGGATTCGTTGCATTCTTGACGATAATTGTCGGTAATCGTGCCGAGTTTGGGAACTGCAGATTGTCCTTCTGTCGGATGGTGATGGGCCATCCTTCGAATTGCTTTGCTCTTTCTGATGCTGGATCTTCCCAGCGCGGCCAGCATTCAAAAGTGGCTAGGCGCTGTTCTTTGTCGAAAGTAACTATTCCGTAGCCTGGCATGCGGTCATAGAGTGCGGCTGGTTTATGGCCTGATCGTACGGGGTTAGCTACAGCGTGAACAGTCATTTTGTTGCCAAATCCGTCAAGGTGCTCTCCGGTATATTTGGGAGCATTGAACTTTCTGTTCTTGCCGGGGCTTGGAGGGAACCAGCGTCGTGGCCAGACATTTGCGATCGATGGCACGCAAAAGGCATATGGTGAGTCGTTCCAGTGGTCGACCCCATATTGAATACAGCTAGCCAGATGCTGGTCGCCAGCAATGTGGAATGGTAGTCCCTTACGAAAGGCTCGGATTGCAGCGTTTCGACCAGATTGTGGCCATCCGTTGGAGTCGCAGTCTGCGGAGAGTTCATCTTCTGGGTATTCTCCAGGATTTGGGTAGACCATACTCGGTACTATCTTGTCGTTGAGAGCTCCCTTGGGCAGAGTCGATACGTTGTTGAATATTGTTTGGGAAAGAAGAACTTTCATTTGGACGTCAGGCTGACTCCAGTCTGCCGCCCAGTTTTCCAGAAAGGCCAGTTGCTTTTCCCCAAGAAGAACTGCACCGGGTACGTCGGCATCAAGAGGATCAAAGCTTTCGTTGTGAAACCAACCGTTCACGACTTCACCTTTCTTTACGACTACACTCGGGGAGGACTTCCACATTCGATCTGCGAGGATACCAAAACTTAGACCTCCGTATTCCATGGCGGTGTGGTAAGTGCTGATGCCCTGTAAAATAGGTTTCGGGTGTGCAGGGTCAGGCAGATGAGAGACTTGGGTACGATGTACCGCGTTCACGAATAGCGGATCCATCTGGTAACCGCCTGAGTCGGCTGCGTTGCCACCTATGCCCTTTGTTAAAACAGCTTTCTTACCTCCAGAACCCCATATGTTCCCGTGATAAACGTCATGGTCGTCTGGTAAACAAATGGTTGGTCGGTCTCGGGCTAGATCGCGGAAAGCCCAGCACCAGCGTACCCAGTGATATAGGTAGTCAATACATGCTAGGTCAGCTGGCTCTCGGATAATACCCGCTAGACCACCTTCGTAGATTTGGTCTCCAGAGAAAAAGAGCAGGTCAGGGTCATGCCATTTGATAGCGCGGGTCAATTCGTTATGGGGGTACCAGATAGAGCCATGGTTCCAGTTTCCTGCTCCTTGGGCTGAGATGTGATGGCCTGTGAAAGCAGCAAGTTTGAAAGTATCCTCTTTGGCAGGATCTTTTCGGATGGTCCCTTCATAGTGATGCGTTTCGGTCTGACTCTCCCCAGTCCTTAATTTGTATACAATGCGGTATGCGTACTCTCGTGAACCATCCCATCCTTCAACTCGAAAAGGCACCGTAAAGCTGTGTTGGTGTAGTTTTCCGTGTGCAACCTTCTTCCAGTTTGCCCCCTGACCGGGCCGGATGTAAAGTTCAGCCTCATGGCTATCCTGTTGACCGAGTGCAGGCAATTGTGCGGTCAGTTTCAGAATACTGCGGCTGTGGGTGTACTGAACTGAGTAGATCGGGCCAAGTGTCCGAGCTTTATCTTCTTGGAGCTTGGTTCCGGATGCAGACCAGTCCATGAACCAGTAG
>CAJWWL010000367.1 GCA_913048125.1 uncultured Opitutia bacterium
ATCTGGTATCTCGGAGGCATTGATAACGACTGAACTCGGCCTTGTACTTGCGATTCCTGCGCTAGTCCTGCATGCCCTCCTTTCACGTAAGGTAGCAGGTATAATGGCTCACATTGAAAAGCTATCTATCGCGTTTTTAAATGCACTTAATAGGAAAGATGCTATAGAGCTGAAAACAGCCTCTTCTGAAACATGAAGGAAGAAGTGCTTCAGAGTTTCCTAAAGGAAGCTTACCTTATCTGGGGTAGTGGCGGTTGGCTCATGGTACCGCTATTCTGCCTAGCCGTTTTCATATACTACACAGCCCTTGACCTATTTCTGAGACTCAACTTTCACTTTTTAGTCCGTGGTCGTATTCATCGCCTGGATGACGACCAAATTAAACAGGGAAAATCCCGTAGTCTAATTAAGGCTAGGGACTTACTTAAGCCACAAGCCGCCGACGTAGAAGAGGTTCACCGCCACTTCCAAGAAATTCGTAGCGAGTACCTACCCATTGTTACACGAAGAGCTAAGTTTCTGGGTATTCTCATCGGTGCCAGTCCGCTTATGGGACTTCTTGGTACAGTCACGGGAATGTTATCCACTTTCTCCGGCATGGCGTCAGATGGACGTGCCTTCAACCTCATTGTTGAGGGCATCTCAGAAGCGCTCATTACCACTCAAACTGGTCTAATGATCGCTATACCAGCGTTGGTGGTGCTATCGTTTATAAGTCAGCATCGGCGAAGACTAATGCAAGCTATTGCTAGGCTCGAGCGTTATAACACTCGTCTCACACTACGGAAACTTCAGCAAGGGACTATCGCCTGACCATGAAGCACCGTAGAACTCTCTTTTCCAGCGAGAGCAAGGAGTCGGAAGTTAACATATCCCCCTTGATCGACATTGTGTTTATTTTGCTGATATTTTTTATAGTTACAACGGTGTTCGTCGAGGAAACGGGAGTAGAAGTGCAACGGCCCAGAGCGACTACCGCTGCTAAACTGGAAAAAGATGTTATCCTACTGGCGATCACCGAGGCTGGATCTGTCATTCATGGAGGTAGGGAAATAGGCGTTCACGGCGTCCGCGGTGTGGTGAAGCGACTTCTAAAGGATGGAGATCGACCAGTCATTGTTCAAGCAGACAAGACAGTATCCCTTGACCTATACACACGAGTACATGACGAAGCCACTTGGGCGGGTGCCAAGGCTATCAACCTCGCCACTCTTAAATAAACGTATTTTGTGAACCCAACCTTTCCAGGTTCAAATCGTAAATGGATTCCCCTTCTTGCATTTGCAGGGGCAGTAGTTCTTGCCTCAAGCCTATTTCTGCTAATTCCGATCACCCAGACCTTTGACAATGCCAAACCTGAAATTGCACTCATAAGGGAAATAAGAGTTACTCCTCCCCCTCCAGCCTCGCCTCCACCGCCACCTCCCAAACCTAAAGAACAGCCAAACGAATCCTTACCCCCCGAGCTCGTTCAGCCACCTGATGCTCTTGCGCTCGACCAACTTGATATCACCCTTGCTCCTGGCACTGGGGACGCACTGGCTATCGGTCTCGCCGACCCGTCACTCGTCGCGGAACATGATGTGGTCAGCGAGATCCAGGAAATTTTCACATTTGAAGACTTAGCGCAGGCTCCGCGTGCGGTCTACCTTCCTCGCTTCGACTTTCCAAGAGCCCTAATAAGAAAAGGCATAAAGTCCGGTACTGTGGTGATTCAAGTACTCATTGATGAGACCGGTAAAACCACCATAGAAAAAATCATCTCCTCGACCCAACCTGACTTGACTGAACCTGCTAAGCGGCTTGCAGCAAGAGCCCGTTTTTCAATCCCCAAAATTGAAGGGAAGGCAGTCAAGGTTCGTGGCCAATGGCCTCTCACTTTGAAAGCTCCCAATATCAGATGAATATTTTTGCCAGAACCTCATTATTACTAGTTGCAGTTTTTCAATGCCAAGGCGCAGCTCCTTTTACGCTCGAGGATAGCAACCCTTCTAGCGAAGCATTCCGTAAACGCTTTATAGCCTCCTATGGGATCAATGAGGCTATTGAGCCCAAACTAGAATCCAAGGACCGTAAACTCTATGAAGCTGCGCTTCCACACTTACAGGAAAACCCAAGAGAAGCTATCCGAATTGTAGAAGAAGGACTACCCAAAGAGCCAGTCAAACCAGCTTTCCAGTTCCTGTTGGGAAACCTCTACTACCAGATTCAAGATCACCAAAATTCCAAACAAGCATTAATCCGTGCTGTAAATGCATTCCCTGCTTTTCGGCGTGCTTATCGAACCTTGGGTTTGATCTACATCCAGTCTGAAAATTACTCGGAGTCAGTGGATGCTTGGCGTAAGGTCATCGAACTCGGTGGTGGCGACGCACAGAGCTACGGTCTCCTTGCCTACTCCCACCTTTCCATGGAGAAGTTCACTTCGGCTCTGGCCGCATATCGACAAGCCCTAATCTTCAAGCCCGAAAGCAAAGACTTCCGTCGTGGTCAGGTCCACTGCTTACTTGCACTTGAGAGCCATGCAGAGGCAAGTGGTCTACTAGAGGAGCTAATCGAAGATGAACCTATGGAGACGGACTTCTGGCTTATGCAAGCCAATCTTTTTCTGAAACAATCTCGCTACCAGGATGCGATAGCAAACCTCGAGATCGTCCGAACCATGGAAAAGGTTGAATACAAGGAATTACAGTTGTTGGGAGATCTCTATCTTCAAGAAGGGATGTCAAAGCACTCGCTCGATGCCTACACTTCAGCACTCAAAATGCTAGCTCGATTTGATAACGCCAGCAATTGGATCAAGCCGCTTAAAATATACACTCAACGCAGTCATCTCTCTGAAGCTCGTCAATATCTGAAGACTTTAAAGCAAATCCTCCCAACAAAGACACAAGAGCATCACAAGGAAACTCTTTTGGTTGCTG
Organism: uncultured Opitutia bacterium; assembly: GCA_913048125.1. Classification (GTDB taxonomy): domain Bacteria; phylum Verrucomicrobiota; class Verrucomicrobiia; order Opitutales; family JABJCN01; genus JABJCN01. The sequence continues at coordinate 2,925 of CAJWWL010000367.1, forward strand.
AAGGTGCGTTAGCTATGGAATCTGGAGATGCTGCCACCACGCTAAACATTCTTTTACCCGTTGTAA
>CAJWWL010000368.1 GCA_913048125.1 uncultured Opitutia bacterium
TAAAATCTACAACAGTGGCTTTAATTTCAGACATCTAGAGAACTAGGCTCCTCTTTGATTTTTTACTGCTCTGCCAACGACAGATGCGAGTTCTCCGGAAACTGTTTCTATATCTTCCTGAAATTTAAGAATAACGTTCAACGTCTGGCGCACTAGTTCAGTGTCTAAAGTCTCGCTATGCAAAAGAATCAGCGTTCTTGCCCAATCAATGGTCTCAGAAATTGCGGGCACTTTCTTGAGATCCATCTCTCTTAGCTCTTGGATGAAGGCCACAAGTTGCTTGTTAAGCTGGTTTGATATTTTAGGTACTCTTGCTTGGACTATTTGACGTTCGAGCTGAGCTTCTGGGAACGGGATGTAAAGATGAAGACATCGCCGTTTTAACGCGTCACTGATTTCTCTGGTGTTGTTGCTTGTAAGGAACACTATTGGTTTCTTATCTTTTTTTGCGCTGACAGTCCCTATCTCAGGTATAGAAAGCTGAAAATCAGAAAGGATTTCGAGTAGAAGAGACTCAAATTCGTGATCCGATTTGTCAACTTCATCAATCAGAAGCACACAGCTTTCTTCTTCCTTAAGGGCCTTTAATAACGGCCTCGGCTCAAGAAATTCCTCGGAGAAGAATATGTCTCCAAAACTCTGCAATTTCTTGACTGACTCCGAGAGCCCCTTGGCTCCTTGAAGAACCTCTCCAAGCGTTTCTTTTAATACTTGTGTGTAGAGCAGTTGCTTACCGTATTTCCACTCGTAGATGGCTTTTGACTCATCGAGCCCTTCATAGCATTGCAGTCTAATGCAGGATAAACCGAGCATATCTGCAGTTGTTTTTGCGAGCTCGGTCTTTCCAACTCCTGGAGGACCCTCAATCAGAACAGGTTTCCCTAGGTGATATGCAAGATAGACCGCTGTCGCAATTTCCTCAGAGCATATGTAATTTAGAGATTCAAATTGGCTCTTTATTGTCTCTATATCTTTAAGTCTATCTTCGTTTTTTATAGCCACTACTATATTCCCTATAGTTTTTAACTTTCGTTTCTGTTGGCGATTAGTGACAACTGATTAATCGATATTTAGATTACAGGGGTGCCGATCCAACCATGTTACACTCATCTCACTTTTTTTATTATCCGTTGTTTATAACCACCGTCTCGACATTTACTTGTGAAGTCTAATTAAGCCTTCTTGGGTCGCTGACGCAATGAGTTTTCCGTCCTCTGTAAAGAAAGTGCCTCGATTAAATCCCCTCGAGCCGCCAGAGAAAGGGCTGTCTTGGTGATACAGCATCCATTCGTCGGTTTTAAAGGGCGCATGGAACCACATTGAATGATCAAGACTTGCAACTTGGAATTTCTCATTTATCCACCCAAGCCCGTGGGGCCGGTAACATGTGTCGAGTAAGGTCATGTCTGACGCGTATGCGAGGAGACACTGATTAAGTCTTATGTCTTCCGGCATCTTGTCGGTTGCCTTAATCCAGACGTTTTGCACAGGCTCCATTGGCTGTGGGTCAAAATCATTAATTGGCTGTGCGTAGCGAATTTCGATTGGCCGAGGTCTGTTAAAAGCAGTTTTATATTCTTCAGGTATTTTGTCGATGTATTTCAGTCGCAGTTCGCCTTCGCTCTGGCATTCTGATGGTGGAGGCACGTCGGACGGAATCTCCATCTGATGAGAAAGTCCCTCTTCAATGTTTTGAAAAGACGCTGCCATCGAGAAAATCGCTTGTCCTTTTTGGACTGCAACAACTCGACGAGTGCTAAAACTTTTTCCGTCTCTTATCCTATCAACCGTGTATAAGATCGGGATCTCGGTGTCTCCTGGCCTGAGAAAGTAGCCGTGCAGAGAGTGGGCAATACGATGGTCCGCCTCAACTGTCTTGGAGGCCGCGACGAGCGCTTGTCCGATGACTTGTCCGCCGTATACCCGCTGCCAACCTTCTTTAGGGCTGAGTCCCCTGAAAATATTTCTCTCTATCTGTTCAAGGTCGAGAAGGTTAAGAAGATCCTTAAGTTCTTTTTTCACCTCGTATATTTAGTATTTATACGTTTCTGGTTTGAAAGGACCCTCTTGAGAAACGTGAATATAATCGGCTTGATCTTTTGTCATCTTCGTCATGATTCCCCCAAACCCTTCAACCATATAAGTAGCTACCTCTTCGTCTAATGCCTTGGGTAAGACTTCCAAAGTAACGTCCTGTCTTTGTGAAGGGTCATGGTCCGCCCAAGCCCTCTCATAGAGATACATCTGAGCCAGCACCTGGTTGGCAAAAGACCCATCCATGATTCTGCTAGGGTGGCCTGTAGCATTTCCTAGATTCACTAGCCGGCCTTCCGATAATAAAATTACGTAATCTTTAGGATCTTCGCTTCGGTAAATTTTGTGAACCTGAGGTTTTACTTCCTCCCAATTCCAATTATCCCTCATAAACTGTGTATCGATTTCCGTGTCGAAATGACCAATATTACATATGATTGCGTTCGGAGCGACTGCAGATAACATGTGCTTATCACATACATGGACATTGCCTGTGCAGGTGACGATTAGATCGGTGTGCGACATCAGATGAATGTCGATATCATTATCTCTGAATATTGTATTGACCTTCTGAACAAAACTTTCCGTGGTTAACCATTGGTCCCTGAACTCGGAAAGTTCATCTGCAACGGCTGCAAAACCTTGTGCCAGTTTTTCTGCATCGTTGAGCCAATCGCTTGGCATCCAATCTGGTAGAGCTGATGTTTGTTCTTTCAGTACAGCCAGTTGATTCACCAATTGACCGGACATATCATCCATCGTGGTAATAAATTGATCCAGGAAACCAAACCAACCTGCTGCACATTCTGGCATCGTGAGTGAACTAAAGGAGTCAATCATTCCTTGCACTTCATCTACCAGTGCCAGCCCCGCTTCTTTGACTTCTTGTTGGATTTGAGTGCCAAGTCGAACGAGGTGTTCCTCGGTGAGGTTGAGCCTTACACCACCATCTAGC
>CAJWWL010000369.1 GCA_913048125.1 uncultured Opitutia bacterium
TAGGTAACGGTTCAAGAACCGTTCCTTCCATCACAATCGCGTCTTCTTTAGATTTCGTCAGAACTGACCTCCTAGGTCAAATAATTCATTTATACGGCCTTCAATAACGCTATATAAGCCGACAGGTAACGCTACCGTCCCCCTGTGGCTTGACCAACCCCGATGAGTAACCGTATATAAAGTTATCCGTTTCACTGCGATTTACCTGAAATAACTGCTGAAATTACAGTATTTAATCGATCAAATACCTCTGATTCTGAACCAAGCCCATCAATAACTTCAAAAACTCCCTGATCCAAAAAGAATTCAAATAATGGAGCAGTTTCCTTCTCGTAGAGATCTAATCTCCTTGCGATGGCTTCTTCTGTATCATCAGCCCTACCACGTGACAACATGCGGGTTGTAACTTCATCAATCGGCACGTCTAAATTCAAAGCTAAATCCAAGGTGAGCCCTAAATCATTCAATATCCCAACAAACGATTCTGCTTGCGTAAGAGTGCGAGGATAGCCATCTAATAAAAATCCATTCTGGGTCACATCAGACTGTGCCAATCTTTCCGCCACAATGCCAGATATAACTTCGTCTGAAACTAACTCGCCACGATCCATAATGGCCTTTGCTTGCAGCCCAAATTCTGTTCCCTGTTCTACTGCCGCTCTTAACATGTCTCCAGTCGAGATATGAATTGAACCCAACTCAGTGGTTATCATTGCGCACTGGGTTCCTTTGCCGGATCCTTGACGACCAAAAATAACGAGATTAACTGGTTTCATCGCTTCATTTGTAGCCATTGGCTACTTTAAGAACCCTTCGTAGTTGCGCATCGTTAATTGAGAATCAATTTGTTTCATAGTTTCTAAAGAAACACCTGCAGCAATAAGGATAGAGATACCAATGAAACCAAACCCGGCAGCACCTGCACCAGCTGAACCTCCAACGCCTTGACTGGTATCAAGAAATACGTTGATCAGAATGGACGGAATCAGTGCTACCGCAGCGAGAAACAGTGACCCGGGTAAAGTAATTCTGGAAAGAATCTTTGAGAGATACCGCTCTGTTTGATAACCCGGTCTTATGCCTGGCACAAAACCACCCTGTTTTCGGATGGTGTCTGCTTGCTTAGCTGGATCAAATGTTATTGCTGTATAGAAATAAGCAAAGCCAACAACCATGAATCCTGTTATTACGAAATAGAAAACATTGTTTGATTGAGCGAGATTGTTATTTACCCAAGATCGGAATCCATCCCATGGAAGTGCTGCGGCCAAAAGGACGGGGAGATAGAGCACAGAGGTTGCAAATATGATAGGAATAACGCCGGCTTGATTGACTTTCAAGGGAATATAAGTGTTCTGTCCTCCATACATTCGACGCCCTTGAACTCTTTTAGCAAACTGAACTGGGATTCTTCGTTGTCCTTGTTCTACAAAAGTTATTGCTGTAATAAGAGCTGCAAGGACCCCCAAAACAATTATTAGAGCCCAAATTCCATTTTCCGCGTGAATTAAGGAACCTTGAGCAGGAAAAGCACTGATAACAGAAATCATGATCAGTAAAGACATCCCATTTCCAATTCCTTTTTGGGTTATCAATTCACCCATCCACATGAGTAACGCTGTACCAGCTGCAAGAGTAAGGACTACTACACTCACAGTTCCTATATGGAAGTTAGGTAGGAGATTTGCACCTGATTGTCCACTTATGGAGTTACCACCATCATTGAACAAGAAAGCAAAACTTGTTGCTTGAATTACCGCTATGGCTACGGTCATGTATCGAGTCCATTGAGTAATTTTTCTCTGCCCAACTGCTCCTTGTTGTTGCCACTGTTCAATTTTTGGAACAACTACACCTAGAACTTGCATAATGATCGAAGCAGTGATGTATGGAGTGACCCCGAGTGCGAAGACAGCAAATGTTGTTAGAGATCCTCCAGAAAAAAGCTGCAAGAACGCTAAAACGCCGCCTTGATTTGCGCGATCGCGAAGAAGTTGTACTTGCTCAACATCAATTCCAGGAGCAGGAATGAATGCACCGACACGATAGAGAACAATCATGAGCAAGGTAAAAAGAATCCGCTTTCGCAGATCAGCTACTCTGAACATGTTGAGCATGCTGGCAAGCATGATGTCTCCTTATGTTTACTAACGATTCATGTGTGCGTTACCACTTGAAGGTGGACGTACAGCAAATGGTAGTGGCAACTTCTCGAGTGATCCACCGGCGGCGGTAACTGCTTCTTCAGCAGATTTGGACCAAGCATGTGCTTTAACGGACACCGCACGATTGATTTCACCTCGACCAAGAATTTTAATTAGTGCGTTTTTGCGAACTAAACCAAGAGATAAGAGCGTTTCTGGACTCACTTCATTAAGCCCAGATTCTTCAATTGCGTCTAAATTAACGGCTTGATATTCAACCCGGAATGGATTCTTGAAGCCTCGTAATTTAGGTATACGCATATGCAGGGGCATTTGTCCCCCTTCAAATCCTACTCGTACTGTGTTTCTTGCTCGTTGTCCTTTGGAACCACGACCAGCGGTTTTGCCGCCTTTTCCGCCGATACCTCGTGCTACACGCTTACCACGAGTTTTTGAACCTGGAGCTGGTTTTAAGTCATGAACTTTCACGTTATTTGACCTCCTCGACTTTAATTAAATGAGGGACCCGTGCGATCATCCCTCGGATCTCATTACGATCTGGGAGGGTGTTGCTTTGTCCAATCTTTCCAAGTCCTAATGCTCGTAGTGTGCCTCTCTGTTTTGGCTTTGACCCGATAGCTGAACGAGTTTGGGTGACTTTAATCTCAGACATCAAGGGCCTCCTCTTCAATAGTAGAAACTTCTCCTATACCTGCTTCTGAACGGCGATACGCATCCAACAATGCGCCGGGAACAAATTCTTCAGGATCTAGTCCACGAAGACGCGCTATATCATCTGGTCGACGAAGAGCTGCTAAACCTGCAATTGTCGCACGAGC
>CAJWWL010000370.1 GCA_913048125.1 uncultured Opitutia bacterium
CTCTGGTAACCGGAGGATCGCGCGGCATTGGTAAAATGATTGCAGCTGGTTTTATTAAAGAAGAAGAACATATTATTTTACACAAAGGAACTGAATATCCTTTTACAGGAATCTATAACAACCACTTCGATAAAGGAACTTATGTCTGTAAAGGTTGTGATGCTCTATTGTATGACTCCGAAAATAAATTTGATAGTGCCTGCGGCTGGCCAAGCTACGATAAAGCAATTCCTGGAGCAATTACATACATAAAAGATAATTCACATGGAATGATACGTACAGAAATTGTTTGCTCATCTTGTGGCTGTCATCAAGGTCATGTTTTCGATGATGGTCCTACTTCTACTGGAAGACGATATTGTGTAAATTCTGCAAGTATAAATTTTCGCCCTAAGGAAAAGTAAATTGCATTTCAAATATTCAATACTAGTTTTTGTAACTTTGAAAAGAATTTAAATTGATTTTTCATGACAGAATATGATGTTATTGTTTTAGGCAGTGGACCTGGAGGTTATGTCACTGCAATTAGAGCTTCACAGTTAGGATTTAAAACTGCAATTGTTGAAAAGGAAAGTCTTGGTGGGGTGTGTCTCAACTGGGGTTGTATACCTACAAAAGCCCTATTGAAGTCAGCTCAAGTATTTGAATATCTAAAACATGCAGATGATTATGGATTAATAATTAAAGAATATGACAAAAACTTTGATGCTGTCATAAATAGAAGTAGGAATGTCGCTAAAGGAATGAGTAAAGGAGTTCAATTCTTAATGAAAAAAATAGCTGCATTCATCGCTCTCGTCACTGTTTTCATATCAGTCCTACCGGCACCACCTCGAGAAGACCTATGGAAGAAGGTTTCTGAAGCCGACAAGAAGGGTCTCCCAAAAACGGCGATCAAACATTTAAAGGACATAGAAAAGTCCACGCTGCAAGGGAAAGACCACGCCGAGTACGTCCGAGCCTTCACTAAGCGAATTGCCCTAGAGGCAAACATCGAGGGAAACAAACCGGAAGAGCGTATTTTTAGACTACAGAAAGTGCTCGGTGAAGCTCCGGATGAAATCCAACCAGTTCTGGAAACCATACTGGCTAACTGGTATTGGCAATACTTCCAGCGCAACCAATGGCGCTTCATGCAGCGTACACAGACCGCTGCACCACCAAGCGAAGACTTCCAGACTTGGGATCTCGCACGAATCCTTGCTGAGACCAGCAAACACTTCGATAAGGCACTAGAGTCTGCCGACATCCTTAAAAATGTACCGATCGAAAAATACGATGCCTTGCTCTCGAAACCACAGGGCATGCCCGACAGTTACCGCCCTACCCTATTCGACTTCTTAGCCTTTGAGGCCATCAAGTTCTACCAATCCGGCCTGCACGCAAAAAACAAATCCCAGTTTGCATTCGAAATTTCGGCAGAAGACCCGGTTTTCGATGATATGGACACTTTCCTTCAGTGGAAACCCGTCACAGAAGATGAGAACGCCCCACTTCTAAGAGCCATCCAAATCTATCAAGACCTCATCCTCTTTCATCAAAAAGACCAACAACCTGACGCACTTCTGGACGTCAACTTACAGCGCCTTCTTTTCGGTAATAATCACGCATACGGACCTGAAAAAAGCTCACGCTACAAGGCTTCGCTCAAAACTTTCCATACAAAATGGGCGGATCACAAGATCAGCGCACGTGCCATCCATCATCATGCCCAAGCCCTGCACACCGAGGGTGATTATGTTGCTGCCCACAAACTAGCCACTCGAGGTAAGAAAGCCCATCCCGGAAGTCCCGGTGCAAAGCACTGTCACAATCTTATAGTGCAAATCGAAAAACCTGAATCCAGACACCATACCGAACGCCTATGGAACAACCCTGCACCGGAAATAAGTGTGCGATACCGCAATCTTGATCAGGTACATTTCCGCATCATTCCGATAGATTACATGGACCGGCTCAAAAAAGGTAAATGGAATCATGAGTATTTTTATCATGATGACAGATCTTGGCTACTGCAGCAAAAGCCTGTAATGGCCTGGTCTGAAAAACTACCTCCTACTACAGATTACCAGTCACGGGAAGAGACATTTCCGGCACCGCTAGACCTCAAGCCAGGGTTTTATGCTCTTGTCTCCAGTCACAAGAAAAACTTCACGGACAAAGAGAATAATGCCATCAGAGCTACAAACTTCTGGGTCTCGGACATGGCCTTGGTCACCCGTAACCGAAGAGGATCTAGCACGTTAGAAGGATTTGTGCTCCGCGGAGAATCTGGCGAGCCTGTATCTGGAGCTAAAGTCAAGGCTTGGCGACTAGATGGGAAACAGGTCGGTTTCCTTGAAGAGACCACCACTAATGAAGATGGTCTCTGGAGTATAAATCCGGGAAGATCGAACCTCATACTAATCGCCGAGAAAGACGGGCAAATTATCCCTACGGCAAACGTCCATAGGGCCTCCACTAGAATTAGTATCCCAAAACCCTACGAACGCACCCAGTTCTTCACCGACCGTTCATTATATCGTCCTGGGCAGATCATTCAGTACAAGGGCATCGCCTACAGAGTAGATCAACATAAAGATGACTATCGTACCCTGGCAAACCGAGTTATCACTGTTGTATTTAGTGATCGCAACGGTCAGGAAATTGAAAAGCGAGAACATCGAACCAATTCTTTTGGTTCCTTCAGTGGCAGCTTCGCCGCACCTAGGGATCGGCTCCTTGGCAGGATGCGCATCCAAACACGAAACTCTCCAAGTGGAAGTGCATGGGTCAACGTTGAGGAGTACAAAAGACCTAAGTTTCAGGTTTCGCTAGAAGCCCCAGAGAAAGCCTACAAACTGGGCGCTCTGGCTAAGATTTCTGGAAAGGCTACTGCATACACAGGCGCAGCGGTTAATGATGCAAAGGTTAAGTACCGCGTTGTACGAAACATGCGATATCCGGCTTGGTGGGGTT
>CAJWWL010000371.1 GCA_913048125.1 uncultured Opitutia bacterium
TGGTAATTGAGTCGACTGGGGTTTCTGAACCAATGCCTGTCGCAGAAACCTTTACCTTCGAGGACGAAAATGGAACCTCACTTGCCAATATTGCCTCGATAGACACGATGGTTACTGTAGTGGATGCACCAAATTTCCTAAGTGACTTCTCGACGACTGAGAATTTGGGGGATCGTGGGCAGGGGGTTAGTGAAGAAGATGAACGTACCATTGTAGATCTCCTCTCTGACCAAGTTGACTTTGCAGATGTTATTTTAATCAACAAAACTGACCTAGTTTCCTTTGATGAACTTCACAGGGTCCATGGAATGGTTAAGGCTCTCAATCCTAGGGCTATCATTCATGAAACTGTGAATTCTGAAGTTCCCTTAAAAACTGTTCTAGGTACGGGAATCTATGACCCTGAGCGTGCCTCCCAGCAAGACGGGTGGTTGGACTCACTTATTGAGCATACTCCAGAGACAGAGGAATATGGGATTGCCAGTTTCGTTTATGAACGACGCCTCCCTTTCAATCCCCAACGATTCTTTGATTGCCTCCAAGAAAACTGGCCCGGGGTGATTCGGTCTAAGGGAGTTTTTTGGCTCGCTACTCGTCTGAAACTTTCTGGCCTTTGGTCTCAGGCAGGCAAGGTGTCACGCCACGAGTGTGGTGGGTATTTTTGGGCTGCACTTCCACGTCATCACTGGCCTGAGGATCGTGCTCATATTGATCGCGTCTGGATGGAAGGCAATGGGGACTGTCGTCAGGAGATCGTTCTGATTGGACAAGATATGAACCAGGAAGCCCTGACTGAAATGCTTGATGACTGTCTTCTTACTGAGGAAGAACTCTCATTTGATGAGAAAAGTTGGCACATGCATTTTTCTGATCCATTTCCAGAATGGCATGTTGGTGATGACACCCTATAATTATTTCATCAAACGCTTAAAATCATTCTTTAATCAAGACTTTAGTATCACCAAGAAAACCAAAAGAATTCTCTACATATTAAAATATAAACCATGAAACAACTCCCTCGACTCATCCTCATATCTGTCTTTGCAGTATTTGCACTTTCAATTTTTGCCTTTGGTGAGAATAAGAAAATAGTCTTCCTTGCAGATGGTGGAAAGAACTCCAAGACCCACGCCCACGAGAGTGGTAACGCCCTCTTAGCCAAAGCATTGGAGGACAGTGAGCTTGGGTTTGAGACTTCCCTTTACAAGGGTTGGCCCTCGGACCCCAAAGCCTTCGATGGTGCCGATTGTGTTGTCATATTTTGTAACGGCGGGCGCAGGCATCTTGTTATGCCGCACCTCGATCAGTTTGAGAAGCTCATCGACTCAGGTGTCGGGTTTGTGTTTATGCACTATGCAGTTGAGGTTCCTAAGGGGCGTGGTGGTGATTTGATGCTAAAGGCAATGGGTGGCTACTTCGAGACCTATTGGTCCGTAAACCCTCATTGGACTGCAGAAATCAAGTCGCTTCCGGAGCATCCAATCACACGTGGTGTAAAACCTTTCACTCAAGATGATGAATGGTATTTTCACATGCGTTTTCAGCCAAAGGGTGTCACTCCAATTCTCTCAGCACATCCACCCAAAAGTACCATGGATCGTAAAGATGGTCCCCACTCGAACAACAAACATGTCCGAAAGTCTATGGCAGAAGGACAGATTCAACATATTGGTTGGGCCTACGAACGTCCTAACGGTAAAGGCCGAGGCTTTGGTACTACCGGTGCTCACTATCACCACACCTGGGCAAGTCATGATTGGCGAACTCTTATCCTGAATGCAATCACATGGACTTCCGGGGTTGAAGTTCCCGAAAAGGGAGTTCCTTCAAAATCTGTGGTAATTAAATAGAAAACCAGACAAGCATGAGGCTTTAAATGTCAGCAATAACTCCCTTTAGAATTATGAAAAGTCTACTACTCACATTTCTAGCAATTATTACTGCTCAACTCTTTCTGGCTCAATCAGTAACAATTGCTGACGATCACAAATCCGCACCTAAAATAAAGGTATTACTTGTTGACGGCCAGAACAACCACGACTGGAAGAGGTGTTCTCCAGTCATGATCGATACCCTTGATGCTACAGGTCGTTTTCAGATCGATCGGGCCACTGTTTCAAAGGCAGATGTAGCCAACTTCAATCCTGACTTCGAGAAGTACGATGTAGTGCTTTCCAACTACAACGGAGCCGCTTGGAAAAAGGAAACAGAGGAGTCCTTCGTCAAATACATCAAGAATGGAGGCAACCTTGTCGTAGTGCACGCTGCTGATAACTCTTTTCCTAAGTGGAAGGCGTTCAACGAGATGATCGGTCTCGGTGGTTGGGGTGGTCGAAATGAGAAAGACGGGCCCTATGTTTACTGGAAAGATGGTAAGGTCGTTCGTGATAATTCCAAAGGGCGTGGTGGTTCTCATGGTCGCCCTTGGGAGTATAAGGTTGTTGTTCGAGACAAGGATCATCCCATCACGCGTGGTTTGCCAACTGAGTTTCTCCAAGTGAAAGAAGAGCTGTATGATCGTCTCCGTGGCCCAGCTCAAAACATGAAGATTCTTGCTACAGCTTTTGCCAAGGGTGGATCTGGTCGCGATGAACCCGTTCTCATGACCATATCTTACGGTAAGGGCCGTGTATTTCACACAGTTATGGGACACAGCCATACTTCTATGGGAGGCGTTGCTTTTCAGGAAACTCTTATACGCGGAACCGAATGGGCTGCTACGGGCAAGGTTACTTTCCCTCCAGTGACTGCCTCCGTTCTGCCAGTGGATAAAGCTGCATACCGAGATCCCAAAGATATAAAATTCTAAAATTAATCTCCGAGTAACAGGCGGGTCTGAATAATAGAGTGCTCAGACTATCCCCTAGTATACAATCCCACCTCTGTCATCATCTCACAATTTCAAGGGGGATTTGTACGTTTCTTTGAGCGCGCATCTGTGCTAATATAA
>CAJWWL010000372.1 GCA_913048125.1 uncultured Opitutia bacterium
TCTTTGTAAAGTTGCACGGTGTATCTCTGAAGAGCAGCAATATTTGGGTCACCGTTGAGTGTGAGCATGCCTCCAGCAGCGTGCCAAGTTGAACCAGCGGTTAATTCTTTGCGTTCCACTAAAACTACGTCAGTCCAGCCGGCCTTGGTTAAGTGATAGAGGATGCTCGCTCCGACTACACCACCTCCGATGACCACAACTTGTGTGCTGGTTTTCATTATTTTCTCCTAGTAAATTCAATAATCGGTTTCTACGCCGCCCTCAGCGACTCTACGTTCTAAATAGTCATCAAGTTCTTCTCGAGTTTCTTTACGCATAGCCGGTTCTTGATGCGTATCTATAATTTGTTGCGCCAATTTTGTTGCTCGTTGGAAAGCATCAGTGCGGCCAGTTTCATCCCAACTTTCAAAGTTTCGCCAATCAGAAACCATTGGCTGAAAATGTTCAGTACTGTATCGGTCTTGCGTATGTTGCGACCCAAAGAAGTGCCCAGCTGGGCCGACTTCTGCGATAGCTTCTACAGCCAGACTCGCATCATCAATGGTGATTGGTTTAAGCATGGCGGCCACCATGCTAAGTATGTCAGCGTCAATGACTACTTTTTCGTAGGACGTCAAGAGTCCACCTTCAAGCCAGCCAGCTCCATGCAGCATCAAGTTCACTCCGCCCATCACTGCCCCCCAGATCGATATGACACTTTCATAAGCTGATTGAGGATCGGTGCTATTAGAGGCATTCACATTTGAAGATCTATATGGAACGCCATATCGTCTTGCGAGTTGTCCACCTATAAGACAAGCTTGCCAATATTCCGGTGTTCCAAAAGCTGGAGCGCCAGACCGCATATCTACGTTTGAAGTGAATCCACCATAAATCACCGGAGCGCCTGGATGAACCACTTGAGTGTAAGCAATTCCCGCGAGAGCTTCTGCATTCTGGAGTACAAGTGCGCCAGCAACAGTCACTGGGGCCATAGCGCCGGCCAAAGTAAAAGGAGTAATAACTATGCACTGATTGCGTGAAGACATTTCTTGTATTCCATGAAGCATGACCGTGTCGTAACGCAAAGGAGTGCTGGCATTAATTACAGAAGAAATTGATGGTTCGTTGTTGAAAGTTTCCTCATCCACCTCTCGTGCGATACGAGTCATTTCCATAGCGTCAATGTTGCGTTGTCTGCTCAAACTATAAACGAAAGGAATTTTGTCAGAGAGGGTCAAGGAATCATGAGTCGCATATAGATGCCTTACAGAAGGATGTATATCCATCGGCTCAACGGGATACCCACCAGAGGCATGAATAATGTTTAAAACTTGTCCCATCTTGAGGAGATTTCTGTAATCTTCACGATTCCCATCCCGTCGATCTCTCCCTAACCCCGTAACAAAAGGTGGGCTAGCAACCAAAGTGTTAGTAATTAAATTTCCGCCCAAGACCACATTACGTTCTGGAGTTAACCCGTGCATTACAAATTTTTCGGGAGCTGTAGAGACCAACGACATGACTAATTCAGGATCAAATCGGACTCTTTCTCCTTCCACCTCTGCTCCTGCATCGGCGAGCTGAGTTCTTGCTGTCTCGTCTAAAAAGTTGATACCAGTTTCAGAGAGAACTTTTAGTGATGACTGGTGAATAGCCTCTAACTCATCTTCAGAAACGGCTCTTAAGGGTTCAAACCGCATTTGAGGCTGGCCGAAAGGCAGTTGTTCACTAATAACATCGCGAGTTTTTGGTCTTTGACTCCTTGCTCCTCGCCGCCGATTCTCGGTCATAACCCTTCCTTGAACGGTTGAGGTTCAATTTCAGGCATTAAATGAAGGTCATTCTCTGAATAAGGGTTAGCGCGAGCGACATCTTCGTTTAATACCACCCCTAATCCTGGCTCACTAGAAGGAATTACATTTCCGTCTTCCCATCTAATTGGAGTTTCTAAAAGGTCGGCATGAAATCCGTCAAAGGTTCCAATACATTCCAAAATTAGAAAGTTTGGTGAACACGCAGCTAAGGCAATGTTTGCTGCAGCTACGACAGGTCCGCAGTAGCAATGGGGGGCAATTAACGCATGATGGGTTTCCGCTATGGAAGCAATTTTTTTACCTTGAAGAATTCCACCACTTCGTCCTAAGTTCGGTTGCAAAATCTGAGCAGCGTTTGATTTCAAAACCGCAGCAAATTCTGAAACTGTTGTAAGTCTTTCTCCTGTTGCAACTGGGATACTTGTTCCGGCGGCAACTGCTGCCATTCCATTGATGTCATCAGCCGGTACAGGCTCTTCAAACCAAAGCGGGTCATATTGCTCAAGTCGTTGAGCTAATCGTAATGCTCCAGATGGAGTGAACTGTCCATGAGTTCCAAAAAGTAGATCAGCCTCATTTCCGACTGCTTCTCTTAAGGTAGAAACATATCTCTCAGATAGATCAAGCCGCTCCAACGAAGGTTGCCTTCCATCAAATGCAGTGTAGGGACCCGCAGGATCAAACTTTATGGCAGTAAATCCCTTACTGATTTCTATAAGTGCTTGTTCAGCAGCTAACTCAGGTTTTGTATATAGATTTGGTTCGTCTTTAGGAGCATAAGCGTCTTCTTCAGGAGGGTAGAGGTATGTGTAGCTCCTTAAACCCTCATGGATACGGCCACCAAGTAAATCATAAACCGGACGGTTTGTCTCTTTACCGATAATGTCCCAGCAGGCCATTTCAAGAGCACTGATCACACCACAAAGAGTTGGGTCCGGCCGAGACGAATACCCGCTTGCGTACGATCTTCTCCAAAATGATTCGATATTGAAAGGGCTTTCTCCGATTAGCCACCGTTCGGCAAGATCCTCGATCATTTTGGCGACAAGGTGAGGGCTAAAAGTGGCTACATAAGCTTCACCTACGCCTTTTACTCCTTGGTCTGTAGTAACGGTTACAAATATGAAATACCGTCCGCCATGGCGAGGAGGA
>CAJWWL010000373.1 GCA_913048125.1 uncultured Opitutia bacterium
CAAAGATTTGGACTTACACTGGTCTTGATATGACAGAGGGCGCCAATGTGGACATTATCCCAGAAGATCCTTATTCTTGGTCAATGATTCCCGACCGCTCTTTTGATGTCGTGATTTCTGGTCAGTCTCTTGAGCACGTAGAGTTTTTTTGGCTCACAATCAAGGAGATGGAGCGTGTCCTTAAGTGTGGTGGTTACCTTTGTTTAATTGCTCCATCTAATGGCTACGAACATCGATACCCAGTGGATTGCTGGAGGTTTTATCCTGACGGGATGAAAGCCTTAGCCAAGTATGTAAATATTGATGTCTTAGAAGTATATGCTGAATGGGATGATCAATACGAGGATCGTGATCCTATTTGGCAAGATTGCGTGCTAATCGCGCAAAAGCCTCTTTAGATATATAAGCACTGTGTCTGCAAACTTCGCATACTACATCGATATCGTTGGTACTTGCAATCTACGTTGCCCCTCCTGTCCAACTGGCAATTTTCTCCCTCCAGATTTTACATCTGTCCCTCGCCCTACTGGAACCATGAGTCCAGAACTTTTCCGTGAAATAGCATTAAAAATTGCTAAGCACCAAAACCCTTGTGATACCTTTTTAGGCCTATATAATTACGGTGAACCTCTCCTTCATCCAAAACTTACTAAAATCCTCGAAATCTCCAACGAACTCAACTTCTCACCACATATTTCCACAAATTTCAGCCTTCGAGTTGACTTCAATAAGCTTCTTTCGAACAAGATTGGTGGCTTACGTGTTTCCATGTCTGGTTTCTCTCAAAAAGCTTATGGACAGGGGCATCGTCGAGGTGATGTTAGATTAGTTAAGTCCAACCTTTACCGACTTCGAGTTGAGATGGATCGAAAGAGAATATCGTTTCCAGTTGAGATCTGCTATCATCTTTATCGACACAATTCTAATTCTTCTGAGATTTTATCTCTTTTCGAACTGTGTGAGGAGCTAGACTATCATCTCTCTCCTATGATTGCAGGTTTTGTTTCAGTGGAGAAATTTATACGTCACTTAAATGGTTCCACAACTGAGGAGGATCTTAAGTTGATTGATAAATTAGTGGCGAGTCCCGAGGAATTAGTAGAGCTCAACAATGAGTCCAATTCAAATTACTGCGAATTGTACGACGAACAAATTGTCATTAACCATGATGGCAGTATGGCTTTGTGCTGTGGGGTGTTTGATCCAGTTCACTTTTTGGATGAGAAATTTCTCGCTGTGAACTTCAAGGATCTGATCAAGGTTAAGAAAAATAAAGCTGAGTTATGCGGGCAATGTATTGCAACTGGAACAAACTCGGCGATCATGCAGGTAAACTCCCAAGTGATGAGCCAAAAGGTTGAAACTATGGTCCGAAATGCTGATCCTTCGCTTCGTCTTCAAGACGGTCGGGTCACTCGAATAAATCTAAAGAATGAAAAAGTGGAACAAAACTGAAAGTTTATTGCCCTGGTATGATCGTGATGACGCGGCAGCCTTTATAGATTCACGGAGCGACCTTTCTATGTCACATAAGGCTGCCCTGATTAAGTGGGTACAGGATGGCTATTTCGTTGTTAAGGGGGCACTCCCTGCTGATTTAATTGATGATATGGTGGACGACTTGGAGGCACTCTGGAGTGCCAAAATGCCCTTCGAAGACCTCAAGATCGAGGAGGTTCGATTGAATCCAGATGCAACTCCTGGCCTTTCTCACAAGGACTTGTTAGCACTACCTGAGCGTAAACGACAAGAACTAAGAGACAACTCTACCTGGCGTGTACACGGTTTCAACCGATTTTCTAAGGCTGCGAAGGCAATATACGAATCCCAAATTATTAAGAAATGGTGCTCAGTGATATTCGGTGAAGAGGCCTTTCCGCAGTACACTATCAACTTCATGTATGGTAGCCGGCAAGAGCTCCACCAAGACACTTGTGTTTTCCATGTACATCCAATCAACTACCTAATCGGGGTTTGGCTTGCGTGTGAGGATATTCACCCTGATAGCGGACCTCTAGTTTATTATCCTGGTTCCCACAAAGAACCCCTCTACCCAAAATTTGATAACTATCCACAGACTAACTTGCGCACCTGTGCACCATCTGAGACTACCGCTTATTATGACTGGTTAAAGAAACGATCTAAAAATTACAAAAAGGATCAGTTTATTGCTCGTAAGGGGGATATTCTGCTTTGGCATGGTCAATTGATTCATGGAGGTGATGCGGTTGTGAATCCTTCGCTTACTCGCAAGTCTTATGTCTGCCACTATATTCCTGCAGAACGTAATATGCACCATCAGGTTACAGGACCTTTCAACTGGTAGATTTTTTTACTACCGTATTCAATAGGTCCTTGATTCTTTTACTAAATATCTCAGGAGAACAGTCCTTTTTGACACTGGAGCTAGCGTTTTCTCGAATGTTAGCCCACATTCTTTCTTCAGTGTAAAGTCTGGTACATGCCCTTGAAAAGTCTTCTGCCGTGTCAGCCACTAGCAATTCTTTTTCATTTTGCCAGCCTAGCTGCTGGGCAATAAGGCTAGTAGAGACCACTGGAATGCCGTATGCAGCTGCCTCGCAGACTTTCTGTGGTATTCCCGCTGCATATCTGGTTGGTGCAACAAATATTCTTGTTTGATTGTAGATTTGGCTCAGGTCAGGTACCGAACCTACAAATTCTATATCTTTGTTCTGTAGTGCATTAATCTCCAATTCAAGCTCAGGAACAAGGCTCGTACCCGCAATGATAAAGCGACATTGTTCGTTAAGCCTTTTTTGAATCTTAGGAAAAACTTCCTTGCTAAACCACTTGATGGAATCGGCGTTTGGTGAAGCCATCAGGTGTACTGAACCCACGAATAAAATGTCTCTCCTTTCTTGAAAACGAGAAGGACTCATTCGATTATTTATACAAAACCCAATAGT
>CAJWWL010000374.1 GCA_913048125.1 uncultured Opitutia bacterium
GCATGGGAAGGCGGGATACGGGTTCCGATGATCGTCCGTGGACCAGAAATCCAACCTGGAAGCTGGTGCCATGAACGTGTAGTGGGTTTTGATTGGTTCCCCACACTATGCCGCCTAGCCGGAATCAAACATCCCTTTCCTCCACAAATCGAAGGTGGTTCTATCATCCATCTGCTCCAAGGACGCCAAGGTGCGGTGAAGCGTCTAAGAGATGAGTTGGTTTTTCATTTTCCCCACTATCAGGGAGACTCACCGCACACCGCTCTATTCCTAGGAAAACACAAGCTACTACGTTTCTATGAAAATGAATCCTTACATCTTTTCGACATGAGTAAGGATATCCTAGAGTCTAACAACCTCGCCAAAGAGAACCCCGAACTTGCAAATCTGCTGCTAAAAAAAATGGAAGTTCACTTGAAGTCCATTGGTGCAAAACTTCCAGAAGCTAATCCAGAATTCGACCCCACAAACCCGCCATCCGTTAAGAACGTTAATAAAAGGAAAAAGGCAAAGGAAGGCTACAAGCCTAATGGTAATAAACTCGATAGAGTTATTTTGGAAAAAACCAAAACTAAGACAACCCAGAACAGCAGTAGTTGGACAACAGAAGAATATAGTGGTTCAAGAGGACAGAAGGAACTCCGTACTGCCTTCGCATCAAAGTGCTTCAGCTGGCTCACCGGATCGCCAGCCGATAACGAAAAGTTATCAGTAGGCAAGAACGCTCAGTTTTTTGGGTTTGTGGCATTGCGTTATCAAAGTGGTCGGGCTGCTAACCGGGGGACTTTAGGAAGAGCGTTACATGGCATCGCAACACCTGCTCAACGAGAAATCATGGCTCAGGCCGTTAATGCAGAGAAGCCTCACTTACAAAACTGGTGGCTCGAACGGGAAAAGATACTGGCGTTGCTTGAAGACCACTTGTACTCTGGTACGCCAATCGATGATGGACAGCTACGAGCTTTGGGCGAAAGGTTCTCGGTACTCAATGCAATGGTTGCTATTTATGAAGCCAAGGCCTTCGCTGCCTTGGAAGACCACCTCTCACCGTCACAACTTAAGCAATTGGGAAACTGGCGGCAAGACCCGGAGTCAGCTGGGAATTCAGGAGAAGGCAACCAAGTGAGCGGTGGAGGCATGGTGGCTAAGGACGACCTAAAGCAACTGGAGGATCTTTACGCCAAGGCCTTTTCCTGGCTAACTGGAATACCAGAAGATAACGAAATCATTCCCATTGGCCAGCCAGCACAATTCTTTGGCTTCGTATCCATCCGTCACAAAAGTGGACACGCTGCTAGTAGGGGGAAGATTGCCAAGGATTTTTGGGAAATCTTATCATCAGACCAGCGAAACCTTGTAGACCAAGCTGTGGCAGAACAGATACCTGTTGTGCAGGAATTCCTTAAAAAGCGTCAACTCTTCCTCGAACAGCTCTCACATCTACGGAGCAATCAACAACTATATAACGGCCAAACTGCACACCAACTTGCTGTGGCTATGGGGCATCTGGAAATGAAGGCTGCAGCCATAGAAGCAACCACCTATAGGAAGATTCGAACATCTATGGTTCAAAAACAACTTGACCAAGCAATGAAGATGCGGAGCAACTATATTCTAGACGATTCACAGGTCACCAAACTAAATGAGAGCGAGCGTGGAAAAACGCTCTCAATCCTATGCATGGGTTGCCACGGAGTACCGGGACAATACCGGCAAGGACTTCCCGGTCCTGACCTTGATGGATTTCTTGACCGCCCCATAGCCTCTTCAACTGGCTTCCAATACTCTGCCGTCCTAGGCCAAGTCCAACAACGCCACGAACGCTGGACCCCAAAACTCCTCGACCAATTCCTAGCTTCTCCAAAGACCTTTGCACCAGGTACAAAAATGGAATTTCAAGGACTCCATCATAAAGAAGATCGAGATGCGCTGCTTCGATACTTGCAAACCGTCTATTGAAAAACGCACAACAGAGCTCTCAAAAAATGAGAATGAATCTTTAACTTTCGGCAAAGATGAACTCCAGAAGACATGAACCGATAACATTCGTCCCTAGTACCCATGAGGGTCTCTTTGAGTCAATGAATTCTGAAACCTAAATTTAAACTCGGGAACGATCCCCAAGATTTACTGAACATAAGATACTGAATTCGACCGAGTCTCCTTAAGTCACGGCAGCAAAGACAACTGACGATTGGCCACCGAAAGAGTATGAAACAGCTCTACTCACAATCCTCCGAGACTGACTTCAGCCTACGCGATATCATTGTATCAATCGTCTCTTCAGATTTCTTCACTGCACGATAAAACGAGGTAAACATGACTTGTTTTAATGTTAAGTCGGACTTTCTTTCTATCTAACTTCAAAGTCCTGACGCATGATTCGCCAGTGTCCGGGAAACGTGCAAATCAAAGTCTTCCACCCCTTAGTTTTGGCTGTGTACACAAATTCCTTGGTTTCCTGAGGACCAACCAAGGTGCTATGTGCTAGGACTTTCTTGGCCATCTCCTTATTCCACAAGGGCACATAGGAGTTTTGTTTAGCCTCGATACTAGAGGAGTTCAAATCAGCGAAGCCACCAATCACTTCAGTATCCTCTTTGTTAATGACGAGTGCATTATGCTGCATCCCATCTGCGGAGGCGATACTTGTGATGCGAAAGATGATGCTGTCCCCTTTTCGGATTTGGTCTAACTTCTTTTGGTTGGCTTCATCACATGGTGTTTGAGGTGCTTGATAATTCTATCGACGAATCGATGGCGGGACACTGCTCCAAAATACTACTTAAGTTTAATAAAAATGGATCGGTTACAGTGCAAGACGATGGCAGAGGAATCCCAGTAGATAAACATAAAAAAGAAAAATTACCTGCAGCAGAGCTTATTATGACAACCCTTCACTCTGGCGGAAAGTTTGATGA
>CAJWWL010000375.1 GCA_913048125.1 uncultured Opitutia bacterium
GATACCAGCAGGAACCAGCCCATTGAGGCATAGTATTTGTTTCGCGAATAGCTTCAACCCAAACGTCTCCCTGTGGCTTTTCTGAATCTCGGGGAAGAACTTCTCCCGTCTCAATATTAAACCAGATGTTTAGCCATTCCGGGAGGGTTGCCAAAGGGCTTTCACCTGTGCCTGAAGGTTGATAGTTTTCGACTTCTGGTAAGCGAAGAGGTAAGTGGCTTGGAGGTATGGGCAAGGCGTAAAGAGTCTGACCTTCTCGGTCAGTCTTTACAGGCTCATCTGGCATTCCGTTACGCACAGGACCGCTGCTGGTTGCTGCATATTCGTAGTCGTCTTTGCTGACCCAGACCACTGGAATCGGTTCACCCCAGTAGCGCTGGCGAGAGAAAATCCAGTCACGAAGCTTGTAGTTGACGGCATTACGTCCTCGGCCTTCTTTTTCAAGTTTATCAAGAATACGGCGTTTGCCTTCATCAGACTCAAGTCCATCAAATTCACCAGAGTTGATCATTTTCCCTTTCTCGCAAAAGGGCAGTTTAACATCAGAGTCGTTCTCGCTCTTGATGACCTGTACAACCTCGATGCCGAACTGCTTTGCAAATTCATAGTCTCGGTCATCATGGGCGGGTACGGCCATGATTGCGCCAGTGCCGTATCCCATGAGAACATAGTCTGCTACCCAAACAGGTATTTTCTGTCCGTTGACTGGGTTGATGCAGTGACCGCCAGTAGGAACACCACTCTTCTCCTTTGCTAGGTCAGTTCGGTCTAGATCACTTTTGAGTGCGGCTTGACGGATGTATTCTTGAACTGCCTTCTTATTGGTTTCGGTGGTGATTTCTGCAACCAGCGGATGCTCTGGAGCAAGCACCATGTAGGTAGCGCCAAAAAGTGTGTCTGGCCTAGTCGTGTATACGGTGAGGCGTTGGCCGTTCAACCCGTCGATCTCAAACTCTACCTCACCACCCTCGCTACGACCGATCCAAGCTTTTTGCTGTCGTTTGGTTGAATCTGGCCAGTCTAGCCCTTCGAGACCAGCCAAGAGTTTATCAGCATATGCAGTGATTCGGAGTACGAATTGACGTAAATTCCTTCGTTCTACGGGGTGATTGCCGACTTCACTCTTGCCATCGACGACTTCCTCATTGGCCAGTACAGCTCGAAGGTTAGGGCACCACCATACTGGGCGCTCATCAACATAGGCAAGACCGTGTTTGAATAGCTGTAGGAAAATCCACTGGGTCCAGCGATAATACTCCGGGTCAGTTGTATTGATTTCTCGCTCCCAGTCGATGGAGAAGCCAAATCGTTTAATCTGACGGCGAAAGTTGTCGACGTTTGCTTGTGTGGTTACTTTTGGATGTGTGCCAGTCTTGACCGCATATTGTTCAGCTGGCAGACCAAATGCATCCCAACCCATTGGGTGGAGCACGTTATGTCCGCAAGCACGTTTATATCGGGCAAGAATGTCTGAGGCGGTGTAACCCTCTGGGTGCCCAATATGTAAGCCAGCACCGCTTGGGTAGGGGAACATATCCAACGCATAAAACTTTGGCTGGTTGGAACCATCGATCGCGCGAAAGGTGTGGTTCTGTTCCCAGAACTCCTGCCAGCGAGGTTCTATTTTGGTGAAATCGTAGTCTGTGCAGTCGGTGGGCATAGCCAATGCGAATTCCAGTATGGGGGTTTGGTATTAAATAATTTGGGAGCGAGACAGGATTCTCGGAAATATTTTTTTATCAATAACATTGTAAGCAAGGCCCACGCCAGAAGTAGCATTCGATTTTTGACACTCTTGACGGCATTTTCTAAATTTGCCCACATGTTTACAGGAATCGTTGAAGAGACTGGCACTGTGATCTCCTTTCATGAAGCATCGGAGTCATGGCACCTGCGTGTACAAGCTTCCAAGGTTCTGGAGGACTTGCGGTTAGGAGATAGCTTGGCCGTTAATGGTTGTTGTCTAACAGCTAGAAGCTTTGATGGGGACGAGGTCGAGTTTGATCTTCTTGGTGAGACAGTTCAGCGTACAAGTATCTGTAACTACGGTTCAGGGATGTTAGTCAATTTGGAACGCAGTCTGACGCCTTCTACGCGGATGGGTGGCCATTTTGTAACTGGCCACATTGATACCACTGGGGAAATTCTTGATTTCGAGGCACGTGGTAAGGATGTATATTTACGAGTTCAGACTTCTGACGAGTTCATGAATTATCTTGTTTTCAAAGGTAGTATTTCAGTGGACGGAGTTTCTCTTACGGTGACCGAGGTTGGCGATGACTGGTTCTCGGTTTGGCTTATTCCTCATACCCTTGAGGTTACAAATCTAAGCGAACGTAGTGTAGGAGAGTTAGTTAATCTGGAGTTCGATATGCTTGCCAAGTATGTAAACGAGCTTCTCAACAAGCAGAACTTGCAGGGGCGTTCTTCCCTAGAGGAAGCATCTTAATGGTTAAATTCCTAAAACTAATAAATAGGCACAAAAAGCTGACCCTCTTCATTGCGGGCGCGTTGATCGTCGTTGGTACGGTCTCTTTCCTGACCTCTTTAAAGGGACAGTTGATGTTGGCCTTTCTAGCTTCTGCTTTCCTCTTTGCGTCTGTTGTAGTTGGAGGATTCATTTATTTAAAATCTCGGCCGAAGCGTTCAGTAGTTTTCAAAGTTAATTTCCAGTACAAAGAACCGACGCCAAAGATCTTTACCCATCAAGGTCCTCACAAACTACATGCAAAGATTACCGCCACCACCACGGAGCATAATGAGAGTCGAGAAGTCTATGAAAAGGTACTAGATTTTGAAGTGCGACCTCGAAAAGGGGAAGATCTCTTGGGTTGGTTTAAGAAACAGATTGAAGATGAAATAGATCGAGGTACACGCGCTTTGCTGG
>CAJWWL010000376.1 GCA_913048125.1 uncultured Opitutia bacterium
CCTGAAAAGTGGAAACATGTTGCGCCTACCAAACCTGGGTTGGAAACCGACCGCTTGGTTAGTTTTGTCGATTTTGGTCCTACTGTGCTTAGCTTGGCCAAGGTTAAGGTCCCGGAATGGATGGAGGGGCAACCTTTTCTTGGCGAACCTGAGGCCAAACCTCGCAAGTATGTTTTTGGTCACCGTGATAGGGTGGACGAAGTTCACGACCTCGCGCGATCAGTGCGTGACAAACGTTACCTGTATATCCGTAACTACATGCCGCACCTCGGTTACAATCAGCCGACTGCCTGGCCTGACCTAGGTGAAATTCGCCATGAGTTTTATCGTTTGGTGGATTCTGGGGAAATGACTCCCGCACAACTACATTTCGCGGGATCAACACGACCATTAGAGGAACTCTATGATTGTCAGGAGGATCCCCAAAACCTTAACAACCTTGCCGACTCTAAGGATCACCTTTCGGTGCTAGCAAGTCTTCGTAAGCAACTTGCGACAAACATCCGTAAGACTCGAGATCTTGGGTTTCTTGCTGAGGCCCTAGCATGGGACTTAAGCGATGGGACCACCCCCTATGAACTCGCTCGCAGCAAAAGAAAGAATTACAGCCAATCTAATTTACTCAAAGCAGCCAATCAGGTTGGCAGCGGGAAATCCTCCTCTTTTATTTCCAGCCTCCGCAAAAAAGATCCTGCTGTACGTTATTGGGGGGCTGTCGGTTTAGCCGCTTCTGATCATCTCGATGAAAAGTCAGTAGCTTCGCTTGAGGAGGCATTGAAAGACAGCTCAGTCACAGTACGTATCGAGGCTGCAAATGCTCTTGCTCGCCATGGATTAACAAAATCCTCGATACCTGTCCTATCTGACGCTCTAGAGAATGAAAATCTCGCAGCAGTCCAGCATGCAGCACGTACCATTGAACTCTTGGGCGCTACAGCCAAGACAGCAGTCCCTGCGATGAAGGCTTGCGATGCTCGTATGAAAGTTATTCGCCCACCGGGCACATCACCTGTGGTCGTTCAACCAGACAAGGACGCAGCCATGTTTGTTCTCTTTTCTACAGAAGCTTTTCTAAAGCGTTTTGGTCACTAGATATTGCTAGGGGTACTGCCGGGATGGATCCCAGAGTAGCCGAATACGTCGATCTAGTTTACTGCAGTCTTGTTGGTTTAGACTTTGTAATACTCCTCCCAGCCTTTGCGTGGAGGATGCCCCTTGAGCAATTGATTTGCTCTTTCGTCATTGGTGATCTCCTGCTTCTTTGCGTCGAATTTGAGGGTGCCACCTAGGCGTTGAGCAATACATCCAAGAGCAAACATCTGAGACAACGGACCCGAGACTGCTAGTTTGGAGTTACATTCTTCTTCTCCCATGGCTGCCAGCATGAAATTCCGCATGTGACTTTGGTTGGTGTCGCCACGTGGAATTTTGGGTAGGCTTGGACCTAATTCACGCATTTTCTCCTCAGGGATAATGCGTAATCCGCTGCTGTGTGTGCCACCCATAAATGTGAGGTCATCGCTGTAGATTACTTTACCGCAGGCGGGTACCTTGCGGTCTTTTTCTAGACCCTCAGGATGTTTCGGGAAGTTTTTGACTCCATCATGCCAGTTGATCGTCATTGCAGGCATATTCTTACCACGTGCAGCAAATTCAAAAGCTATTGTGGTGGCCATTGGGTAGATGAAATCGTTTTTACCTTCAAGTTTGTCGGCACGGATCTCGTGGGGCATACCTAGCTTGAGAAAGCGATGAATACTGTCCAAGGTGTGCGGTCCCCAGTCACCAAAGGCACCGTTGCCGTAATCATACCAACCACGCCAGTTTCCCTTGTCGAAGCGACTACTGTAGTTGTGTTTGGGTGCAGTACCAGCCCAGACGTCCCAATTCATATCCTTAGGCATGGTTTCAGCATCAGGAAATGCCTTCACATTCCCCCATGGATGCCAGCGACGACCCTTGTTCATGCAAGCATCTACCTTACGAACATTCTTGATGATACCTTCTTCGACCCAGGTCTTAAATTGCATGCGCTGTCCTCCTGAGTGGCCTTGGTTGCCCATCTGGCAAACCGCATTGTATTTTTTCTCTGCCTGTATCAGCAGTTCGCATTCTTCGAATGTATGGGCAAGTGGTTTTTCAACATATACAGCTACGCCTTCCTTGATTGCGCGCATGGTGATGGGAAAGTGGGCGTGGTCAGGAACACCTACGGTACATGCATCAATCTTGTCCCCCATCTCATCGAACATCTTACGGAAGTCATCATAGACCTTGGCCTGAGGGTGCTTAGCCTTGAAGCGATTGGCACGAGAGGGTTCTACATCACAAATTGCGACAATGTTGGTCATACCAGTGCCGATCGCACCGTTCCCAATGTTACCTCCCTGCTGAGTACATCCAATGATGGCGAAGTTGAGCTTCTCCTTTGGCTCTTTTCCGTAGCCAGGTAGAATATTGAACAGCGGTAGAGTAGAGGCAGCTGCGGTTGTTTTGAGAAATGATCTTCTTTGAATGCTCATCATTTTTAGGTTTTAGTAATTACAGGTGATCTTGAGTTAAATCTTTTTATGGTTCTAGACCTTCTCTGGAAAATACAATCGAAGTGTCTTCTCGGTACAAGAAAGGCATTTGCAGTTTTAACAACAAACAATAAATTCAGGACCCAAATTTTGGACGTCTATTTTTCCAAGGTTGAGCCCGTTCCAATTGTGCTGCGAGTTGAAGTAGTAGGCCATCGCAACCCATCTTTGTGACGAACTGGCAACCGATCGGTAAATTCTTTGCGTTCCACCACAAGGGAAGAGATACGGCTGCCGAGTCAGAGATGTTGAATAACTCGGTGAACCCCATGAAGTCACCCATAATACCAGCATATTTGCTCC
>CAJWWL010000377.1 GCA_913048125.1 uncultured Opitutia bacterium
GGTGATCCAATTGGTGAAGAAATTGGTTATATCGATCCTTACACAAATGAAGAACTTTCCTGGGGACGCTCCATGCTTCGTCAATTCCGTCCGGATCATATCACAAATCCTGATCAAAAGTGGCGTTACACTCGTGTCGTAAAGAGTGATCTGCCCTATTGCAGTACACGCCATGACCCATCCCTCGGACTACCTCAACAACAAGCATTAGCCCTCGGAGGTATCTGTGGACGCCGTGCCTTTTTCGGCCGATTCATTGCAAGGGCTTTCGGGATTCCTTCCAGACGTTCCACTCAAACTGGTCATGCCGCCATGAACCGGTGGACACCTGATGGTTGGGTGGTTAACTTCGGTGCTTGGTGGTCCCTCAACTGGTGCGGTCCTCAGGGTGGTCTGGACTTCTATCTCGATTCCCGAGCCCGTGAGTTTGAAGATGACTATTTGAAAGTATTGCGCTCACAGTGGATCGGCGATGCTCTTGGGCAGGAAGATGTAAGTCTGCGTCAATATGGCCAAGGTGGTGGATTTTGGGATGGTTTGGCATTTTATCTCAAGCGGGCAATCATTGAAGATGCAAACTTTGAACAGGCAGAAGCTGACGCTGCTCTTGCTTCCCTGAATGCGGAAGAGGCTCGTCTACTAGGGGAGTCCGACAAGATTCTAGGTGATAAGGAAGTCATCGAGGTTGAGGTTCCCGATGAATTTAAAGAGGTTTCGAGGCGCGAGGATGGTTCCATCAACATTCCTGCCATTTCCTTCTATTCTCCACGGAAACCCAGTGACCGCATTTTGTTTCTCGAGAGCTGGGAGGATGGTTATCAACTTCATTACTCGCGTCTGGGTGCGCGCCCAGAGTTATTCAAATATCGTGTAGAAGTTGCCTCGGCGGGGGTATACGAACTTAGTGCCAAAGCTGCCACGGTCTCGCCGGACTTGCAGATGTTGGTTCGGATCAACCGAGATGACCCCGGACCTTTCGACTTGCCTTACACCAAGGGTATGTGGAAAGACTCGAAACCTATTCGCGTAAAACTCGAAGAGGGGCGTAACACGATTAGTGTGACGGCTCGTACTCCCAATCGAGGTGTCAGTATCAAGAATTGGACTCTTAAGGCGGTTCAATGACTTGCTCTATCCGTTACTGACAATCTGGCTCATGACTTTCTTCCGCAACCTCAACTTATTAGCGTTTGGGCTTTGTCTTACATGCTTATTCGTTTACTCTAATATAACTCAAGAGACGGTCGCTAGTTTGGACAAAACTCTAGAAGATGCGAAAAAGGCTTCTTCTGATGCTCGTAAACGTCTGGCTGTTCGTCGTGCCATACGTAATGCGGAGGAATTGATTAACGCCAATCAGAACAAGCCTGAGCGCTTTCTCGTGCTAGCCTTTCTTTTTCGTGCTCAGCAAACACTGATCACACTCGACGATGACTCTAAGCACCGTGTCGCCTTGCTTGAAACTTGTAGGACGTTGATGAAGGCACCCAAAGATTTCGCACATCTTGCTTTCGAGGCTGACCTCTTATTATCCCAAGCCGAACTCGCCAAGAAAGGAGCTGGCAATGAAGAGCGCGCCGCTGCTCTGCGCCCCTTTGTTGCAAGGTATCTGGAAACAAGTGAAAGCGCTAAGGTGCTAAGGTTAGCCATGGTGATGGCATTGGAGTATGGTGACGTAAAGCTCATTGCAGATCTGCGTGAAATGATAGCCACCTACCATGCTGCAGATCACGAAATGATTGCCTTTCAACGAGACAAGTTGGGAGGACAGGTTTTTGGTGCTCCCTTTTCTGGTACATTCAAGCGATCGGATGGACAGATCCTTCGCTTTCCAATGGATGGCTTTGGTCGCTCGATCCTTATGCTGTTTTGGTCTAAGGAAGGTGAGGAGGGGATTGCGGCCGTCAAGGGACTCGCTGAGACCACCCAAAGACTTAAGGACGAGTTGGCGGGTCGCATGGAAGTGATCAGCTTCAATCTTGATGAACTTCCTGATGCTGGTGAATCAGTCATCCGTAAGTATGGAGCGGATTGGCAGTGTTTACATCTGCCTGAAGGCAAGAATAGCTCTATCTATAAGACTTATGTGCGTCGCAATCCCTTAGCACTAAGAGTCAGTTCAACCGGTCAGTCCGCAATCATAATGGCCGGAGTTGGTCGGGTCCGCCTCAAGGAGGATGGAACCACCGATTGGGATCGTACTTTTGGCTCGGCTTTTGCCCGACCTTGGACTCGTTACAATTACTGCTCACAGCTTTCCTCGGTCAGTGCAGGCGACTTTTTAGTTTTTGATCCTCTGGATTTTGACCCGACCTGTCCACCTGAACTAAAAGCTTTGCAGGTAGGAGATTCAAACAAGCTGAAGCGTGAGGGTAACTTCGTGCCAGACGAAGTATTAATCGCTATTCAGCAAAGTATCGTTGCTCCTCCAACACGCTATTTGCTTTCCTATGATGAAACTTTAGCCACCTACAGCAAAACCGTAGAACTCTGCCGCAAGGCCATTTCTGATCATGCTGATGCTTCTAATTTATGGATTGTCCGCAACCGATTGATGGTCTCCCTAATGGGCCTGTGGAAGGTTGGGGGAGATCTCAAATATTTGGAAATGGCTTTCGATGAAGCAGAAGAGTTCATGGACAAGAGTTATCCAGTAGGTGGAGATGTTGTGGCTCGGCTTTGTTTGGCACGTCAGCTTTTGCGTGATCCGGATGTCGATACCACCGACTTTCGAATCACACCCCGTCATGATATTACCGATCCCGACTCGAACGCTCGTCATATTCTGAACGTGTGCATCAACTATGACATCATGGCGTCCTTCCTCGGCGCAACGTCGTACCATCACGTGCGT
>CAJWWL010000378.1 GCA_913048125.1 uncultured Opitutia bacterium
TGAGTTGAGCGGCTGAGCGCATCCCTCCAATCAGTACGTAAGCCATGGTAAGAAAAGAAAGTGCCCAGACTCCGGCGCGGAACATATCATATTCGGAACCGAGGAAGACGATTGGAGGTACATCGGGGAACAGGCGTTCGGCAAGGTAACCACCTGCCTTGATTTGCATGATCACATAGGGAAGCACATATAACGCGCCAGTGAGGGCAGCGAGAAGACGCACAGCATTGCCACCATAGTAGTCGCCGACGAGATCAGCAGGTGTCACATAGCCGTTTGCTTTACCTAGCCTGTGCATCCTTGAACCAAGAAAATAAATGCCTACACCACCGATTGTAAGGTTGAGTGCAAAGGGTACGAAAGCCAATCCATCACGATACACTGTCCCAGGGATGCCGAGAAGAGCTGCGCTGGAGAACATGGTGGCCATAATTGTGAGGGAGGTCACGAGTACGCCCTGTCCGCGACCGGCCAGATAGTAGTCCTCTTCAGTAGCTTTACCTTTGCGGTAACCGACTACACAAAGGCCGATAAGTAGTAGCATGTATGCTCCAAGAAGAATATGTGGAAGGTAACTTGAAGTCGCTTCCGCAGCAGCAAGTATGAGGGGAGGCGTCATTTTTTTGGCTGCTGGGGGATATAGGGTTTACGCGTAGGCGATTTAAGCCTCAGGTTCATCGTGAGGTTCCCATAGCTTTTTAGAGGCTATGAGTACTGCGACAGCTTGTACAAAGAACCAAAAGGCGACCCATGCATAGAGGATGGGGATTCCAAGGATAGTGACTGGAGAATCTGCCTCCGAGGAGGGGTTGACTAAGTAAATGCCGGGCCCTGGCCCCATGAATGTGGCTATCAGGAATACTGCAATAAGGATTTTAGCCAGCATCTAGGCGTTTAGTTTTTCTGTAGGAGGCTTGGCATCATCTATTTCCTGTACAGGCAGAGTCGGTCGTGGAAGGGAGAATCCACTCTTTTGACCTTAGATTGTGTCAGTGCAAGCCCTTTTGGATGAAGGTCACTCTGGAAGCTGATGAAAAGACCGTCGGGAGGAAGGATTCGGGCGATTTGGTTTTCAACTTCTGCACGGTATTGCTGACTTGGGAGAATACAGTCCTCAATACCACAAGCGAGGATGCATGCGGAGGCGTCCGGTAGGTTTGTAAGAGCCAGCTTCATGTCCTGAGGCAGAACTGTCGATTTTGGAATTGGGTAGATTCCTTTGTATATTTCCTCTGCAGCCTGAATGGATATGGCAAGTTTGTCGGCGTAGAAAGGTTCGACTCCGATATAGGCTGAACTGAAACACGCAGAGGCAATCATCCATCCGTAGTGATACATGCCAGCTCCGAGTTCGAGCAGGGGACGGTCCTTGAGGTGCGGTAATACGTCGATACCGGCAATATTCTTCAGGAGGATTGCTTCATAGAGGCTACGCGTAAAGAATCCACCTGGCGCAGCAAACCCAACACCTTGTGCGCGAGAGTCGTGGAGACGTTCTCGCCATTGGTCGACTTCTGCGAGGGAGTCATTAAAGCCTTCCAAGGCTTGGGTCTGTTTCAGACCAGTGGTGCCTAAGACGCTTTCAAGGCTGGCTAGATTATCAAACGCGGTAGTGGCATCCCGAGCTGAAGTTTCTAGGAAGTCAATGCGATCAGGTTGAGCAGGATTACCCCCCGTCTTTTCAATCGAACCACTCATCCTCAGGGTCAAATGCTGGTATGGGTATATTGATTATGCGGAGTTTGCCTATCGCTCTGTGGCGGCATCCGGGTTTTATCATTACCGATGTCATCGGACGAAGTGGAAAAGTCTGGCCATCCAGTTCCATGTGTCCCTCGCCTTCAAGTACGAGGTAGATTTCAGTCATGTTTTTGTGGTAATGAATACGGCTATCTTCCGCAATATCGACCAAGTGAATGGTAGCCGTAGTATTTTCAGGCACATCGAAGGCTCTGCGCGCCTGACCACAGGGGCAGGGTACTGGGTCTACCTCATCCAGTTGTGCGACAAGAAAGTTCTTCCCCTCAGTTTGGACGGAGTTTGCAGATTTCGCCACGGGGCTAACTTCTACTTATCAGCTTTGATAGCCTTCACAACTTCCGCTAAGTCCTTGGTCGGGTTCACCTTCGAGTTCTTGTAAATGACCTTCCCCTTCTTGTTGATAACAAATGTCCAGCGGGAGGCTGTATTTGCACGGGATAAAGTAACTTCTTTACCTTCAACAGTTCGCTGGATTTTGCCCCCGGCGCGAGTCGGGACTCCGAAAGCTTCCGCGACTTCGCCCTTGTGGTCTGAAAGAAGTGTGAAGTTCAGATTCTCTGCAGTCTTAAAATATTTGAGTGACTGAACATTATCCCCACTGACTCCTACTACGACTGCATCAAGTTTGGACAGTTTACCAGCCCCGTCACGGTAAGAGCAGGCTTGTTTTGTGCAACCAGGTGTCATGGCTGCGGGATAGAAGTAGACGACTACATGCTTTTTATCGAGAAAATCGCAGGCGGACCACTCCTTTCCTTCGTCTGTCTTTGCAGAGAAGCAGGGTGAGTCATCCCCCACCTTGAGAGCATGTGCAAAAGGAACGAGAAGCAGAGCAGGGAACAGGATAGCTAGCTTTTTCATATATTCAGTATTTTAACAAATGTGCTTAGTTGGGCGTCTGGGGGATCCCATGTGTTATAGATCCCAAAGTGAAAATTGGTCGCGTTTCGTCAACCATCCAAACTCAAATCTATTTTGCAAGCTGGTCCAAGAGTTACCTCTTAAACGTGTGTTTGCTGGTGCTCAGTACCCAGATGATGAACAGCTGGAATCCTTTGCTGGTGGTGATTTTTTTGGTCCGGTAAATT
>CAJWWL010000379.1 GCA_913048125.1 uncultured Opitutia bacterium
CGAGAGGCTTATTTTAGCGGTGGGAATATTATCCTGCTCCATATCCATCGACACGATATTCACATGTCAGCTTTCAATTTGTCTGACGGTCATCGTTCTTGGGATTTGAAACTTCTGCGTGGTGCACAAAGATATGGCCGTGACGGTGACCTGTTCTTCATGAAAGATAATGCCGACCGCTTTACTCTCGTTGATCTCACCAAAGGGAAGGAACTCTCTAAAGTGCGAGTTCCTCGTAAAGTAGGGCACAATTACACTGGTTTTGGCGGAGGTAATATTCATATGGTCAGAACTGTAAATTGGTCGCATATGTTTTGGATGACCTGGGATGCGGAAAGTGGTGAGCTTACTGGTGTAAATGATCCGCTCAAAGGTCTACTCGGCGACTCTGAGAAACGCTTTCATAACTCTCCATTGCATCAGACTCAGTTTGGTCGTCGCGCCAGTTTCTTTGTCGCTTCCACACGACAAGGAGATCGAACCCGTGGGGCTCTTTATCGGGGCGATTATGCTGATCGAAAGATTAAGATGCTCCATTATGATGCGCGACTCCACGATCTCAAGGCTCCCTACCTGCTTGTGCAAGACGAGGGGCGTCAGCGTGAAATCAAGGATGTTCATTGCTGGCGAATTCTCAGCGAGGACAAACCTGACTATGATTACCCGTTAGACTTGTCACGGCACATACGCGTCCATCTCTGGCAGAATGGTCGGCTCGTGGCAAACAACCACCATAAGCCCAAGACTCTTCAGGTCCATGACCTTGATTCTAAGCGGATCTTACTAACCCATAAGACCGAAGATCCTGAAAAGCTAGAGGCGGTTCCTGCAGGCGATGAGCACATGGTTGTTTACGAGTTCCGCCGCAACCAGTTTTTTCGTGCTACGCCCTACAGCCTAAAGACTGGTCTTCCAACTGCACCCACATTGGAAATCGATTATTGGGCCGGTAATCAAGATCACCCCCGACACTTAAGTGTTGTGGGAGATTTACTGCTCGTAGCCAATAGAGAGCACATACAGGCTTGGAAGATGGATGGTCTCCCCAGTCTCTAGCGGTTTGTAAACTTCCCTGTCTCACCTAGGTCCATCCAACTCTAAGCCAACCGCAGTAGGAAGCCTTCCGAAGCTTTCTACATCGACCTCTGCCACTTCATGACTGATCTCTTGCCTATTTTGTGCTGGCAGAATCTGTCTTTTTGATTGTAATCTTCTGTCCCACTCATGACCTTTTTTAAGTATCCTTTGTTTTTCGCGTTCGCTCTATTCTCTACACTTGATGCTAGAGTCTGGAGGGACACCTATGGACACAGTGTAGAGGCAGAGTTCGTCCGTATGTCAGGGGAGAGTGTTCACCTACGCCGGAAGGATGGGAGTATCGTTAAGGTCAACTTTGGCATCCTTTCACCCCAAGACCGGCAATACCTTGCGACGCGTGCTGGCGGTTCTAAGTCCTTCAAGGTGATGGAAGCAGTTAAACGTGTCGATGCGGCCGTACAATCCGGTCTAACCGAGAAGGGTCTGAAGTACAATGAGTCACTCAATGACTTCATGTTTGTACGTCGGGTGTACACAGATCTGGCTGGGCGCATTCCAACATACAACGAACTTATCCAGTTCCTTGCTTCTTCCGATCAGGCAAAACGTAAGAACCTCGTTGATAAGCTAATTGGCACCGAGGACTATGTGAGCCACAACTTTAATTACTTCGCTGACCTTTTGCGTATTCAAACAAAGGTACCAGGAACGGTTCTACGCACTGACGCCTTTATCCATTGGTTTAAGGAGCAGTTGAGGAAAAATCGTCCATTCGATGACCTCGTTGAAGAAATGGTGACTGCAGAAGGTCGTATTTGGGAGAATCCAGCAGTTGGATACCACCTACGTGATAATGGCATGAAGCTAGATCATGTCTCTTTCATGACTAAGGTATTCCTCGGAGCAGACATTTCCTGTGCTCAATGCCATGACGATCCATTCCAAGACTGGACTCAGTACGAGTACTATGAGCTTTCGGCCTTCCTAGGTGATATGGAGACCAAGCGTAGCATCAACCCTCCCCGTGGCAAGAAGGGGCCCCGTTATGTACTAAATCGAGATAAAGTCTCCACATACATTGCAAACAAGAATGGTTTGGACCCCCAAAAAGAACAGGATAAACA
The DNA here is from genome assembly GCA_913048125.1 of uncultured Opitutia bacterium. Classification (GTDB taxonomy): domain Bacteria; phylum Verrucomicrobiota; class Verrucomicrobiia; order Opitutales; family JABJCN01; genus JABJCN01. The sequence continues at coordinate 2,163 of CAJWWL010000379.1, forward strand.
GCGAATTCGTCGTGAGACACAGAGATTAAACCGTGCTTTCAATGAAGTGCGTGCTGCTAATGAATTGGTCGTACATTCTCGAAAAAATCAACCACTACGCCTTCCTGATGATTATCAATACGACGACTTCAAGCCTAAGACTGTCGTTAAGCCCCGGGCAATTTTTGGTCAAGAACTCGGTGCTGAGAAGAGTTCTGTCCATCCCCGTAAACGTTTGGGTACCTGGCTGGTCTCTCAGAAGAATCCTCGTTTTGCTGCCAGCATCGCCAACCGAATTTGGGCACGGTTTTTTGGACGAGGTGTTGCCGAACCCCTTCACAACTTTTTGGAGGAGGATGCCTACAACCCCAAATTGCTTAAGGTACTCTCGGATACCATGGTTGAGCTGGACTTCGACCTGCAAGCATTCACCCGAGTCATTATTTCCACTAAGGCTTACAATACACTGGCTACCCGAGGTTCTGTGTCCGCGGCCGAACCCTACTATTTCTCAGGACCAGTTCCGCGTCGTATGAGTGCTGAACAAGTTTGGGACTCTTATCTTACCACCACAGAGGGTATGGATTTCTACGATGACCAACTAGTTTTTGACGCTATTGAACGTCCATACAATATTGTTCATAATGAGATTGGAGAAATCCATCCTGACAA
>CAJWWL010000380.1 GCA_913048125.1 uncultured Opitutia bacterium
CTGTCCATCGTTGCATAGGACCCAGCCGACTATGAGCTTTGAGTTTCTAGCTCCTTGAAGCAATGTTTTTTTATCTCATACAAAGAACTCGACACCTGCTATGGGTCATCTTTGATTTTCTCTCATGGGAAACAGCTTTGGAACCTTATTCCGTATCTCTACTTGGGGCGAGAGCCATGGTGGGGGCATTGGCGTTGTTCTCGACGGGTGTCCGCCGGGACTGCCTATCTCATTGGATGAGATTCAGGCCGAGCTTGACCGGCGCAAGCCTGGACAGAGCAAAATTACCACACAGCGCAAGGAATCAGATTTGGTCAGTATAGTTTCCGGGGTTTACGAAGGACGAACTCTGGGCACTCCGATAGCGATGTTGATTCCTAATTCAGACCATCGTCCAGAGGCCTATACCGAAATGAAGGAGAAGTATCGGCCTTCCCACGCAGACTTCACCTATCAGACTAAATTTGGTCGTCGAAATCACGAAGGCGGTGGTCGTTCTTCGGCCCGTGAGACTGCTGGTCGTGTTGCAGCAGGTGCCATTGCGCGCAAAATATTACAACAAGGCGCAGGGATTGAGATTCGTGCCTATGTCTCACAAGTTCACGACATCGAGATGTCTAGCTTAGAGGCATTACCTTCTCTTGCAGAAGTAGATGCAAATCCTGTGCGTTGCCCAGATGCTGATACGGCAGCCCAGATGGAGAAACGTATTCTGGAGGCCCGCAAGGCGGGAGATTCCGTAGGTGGAGTCATCCTTTGTCGTGTTCAGAATTTACCGGTCGGTCTGGGTGCCCCAGTCTTTGATCGTTTGGAGGCTGATTTGGCCAAAGCCATGCTGTCTCTTCCTGCAACCAAGGGCTTTGAAGTCGGGAGCGGGTTTTCAGGAACACTTCTTAAAGGTAGTGAGCACAATGACCTTTTTGAGAAGCGTGAGGGTCGCATCCGGGCTGTTACCAATAGATCTGGTGGCGTTCAGGGAGGGATCAGTAATGGTGAAGAACTGTATTTTCGGACCGCTTTTAAGCCCACTGCCACCGTATTGCAGGAGCAGCAGACGGTCGATCTTGAAGGCAACGAGACGGTCTTAATTGGACGGGGCCGCCACGACCCTTGTGTATTGCCGCGTGCTGTCCCTATTGTGGAGGCTATGACTGCGCTAGTGCTTGTTGACCACTGGCTTCGGCATCAGGGACAGTGTGGGTCGTTCGACTTCAATAGCCTCACCGATTAATCATGGACTCCCAGCTTTACGTCTTTCTCGGAGCCGAGGGTTCCGAGAGGTTTGCTCTCCTTGCAAATCTTCTTGAGACGGGAAGTCGAATACTCGTCCACGTTGATGAGCTTGAATTTGCGAAGTCCAAAGGTGTGCCTGAAGAATCCTTAGTGCCTTGGAAGTGGATTGACGATCGTATCGCAATAGGCGGCGATATTCCGCCCGGCTCAGAGCTATTCTTTACAGCACACGGTAGGCAGTCTCCCGTTGATTTTGTAGAGGGTTTGCGTGACTGGATCCTTGGCAAGCCTGTAGAACTTGCCCGCATTCTAACGGTTCTCCATTGTAGTCGTCTATACAACAACGAGAAACTTCGTGGATGGTATGATGCATGTATTTATTTCTCTGATGCAGTTCTTCTTGGATGTCGGGAAGATGTGCCTAGCCGTTGGGTAGACGATTTGATTGAAAGTCATCGTAAGGCTAACTTTCCCTGCCTTTTTCGTTATGTTAAAAAGAATCGGATCGAAAAGGCTGCCGAAGTGCTTCTTCCTGAAGCGCGCCGAATCTCTCTTGCCTTTGAGGATTCCGAAGATCTTTGGGATGAGGAGGGCAACCCGATTTCGGAGATCTACTTCCAGCGTGATGAAGCAGGTCGTCGTATCAGATGGGTGCCTGATATCTGTGACTTCCTGTAGCCTCCTGTTAGCAGGATCTCTCATTCACAGGAATTGAAGTCAGCAGTTTTTTTGACGAAATTCTTGCCAAGGTTTCATTGTATTCTTTTTTTACCCGACTTTCTGCAAGTGGGAGACCACTTTCCATTAGCCTGCCGAGGTGGCGGAATTGGCAGACGCGCTAGATTCAGGTTCTAGTGCCCGCAAGGGTGTGGGGGTTCAAGTCCCCCCCTCGGCACCAAGGCTATTTGAAAGGTTTCATGAATAGTCACAGCAAACGATATATTTCTTATGCAAACGGCTACAGGGAGTTGGGCATGTTTGAGGATGCTCTCAATGAGTTGCAAAAGATTGACTCTGTAGATTGTGACCATCGTTCGGCGAGGCTTGTTCGATTGTCGATTTATGCGGATCAGTGCAATTGGGCATTGGTGACCTCTGAAGCGGAAAGTCTGGTGACGGAGTTCCCCCAAGAAGTCGAATATTGGATTCAGTGGGCTTATGGTTCCCGCCGCGCTCACTCCATCGCTGCCGCTCGAAGCATTCTGCAGCGGGCTCATCAATTGTTTCCTCTAGAGCCATGCATCCTTTACAATTTAGGCTGCTACGCTTGTGTGGAAGAAGACTTGGACGATGCGTTGAAAAAGGTCAATCAAGCCATCGCCTTAGATAAGACTTTCTTCAAACTTGCGATGAAGGATGAGGATCTTGAATCAATTAAAGAGTTGTTGAATAAAGATATTTCTTACTAGGCCTGAAGGAACATATGCTTGTAGTCCTGATCAAGTATCTGCATTGAAGTCCCATTTTTAAATGGTTGAAATATTCCCCATTTGCAAATTTCCCGTTTGTCGGTTAGATTAAAACTAATGGTTTCTGCCCCTAGACCAAGTATGTTGAGGA
>CAJWWL010000381.1 GCA_913048125.1 uncultured Opitutia bacterium
AACAACGGTTCTGTCGAATGCGGCACCGTTTTTTTGTGCCTTCAGCCTAAATGCCTAGTGAACTTACAGATTACGAAAGTGTTCGCACTTGGTTGTATGGTCTGCGGAATCGCGGTTCCAGTTACGGCATAGACAGGATGCGAGAGTTTGTCGAAATACTAGGGCATCCTCAATTAACCTTTCCTTGCATTCACGTCGCTGGGACTAATGGTAAGGGTTCGGTTAGTGCCATGCTTGAGCGCATTTACCGCGGATCTGGGTTGCGAGTGGGCTTGTTTACTTCACCCCATTTGGTGCATCAGGGAGAACGTATCCAAGTTGATAGGTGTCGACTGTCTGAGGATGAAATTCTGCAGTACACAAATGAGCTATTGCCTCATGCGAATCAAATTGCGCAACGTGATCCAGATAATCATCCGACCTTTTTTGAATGGATGACTGCTATGGCATTTGTCCATTTCAAGCGTTCGAAGGTAGATCTAGCTATCTTGGAGACGGGTTTGGGCGGTAGGCTAGATTCTACAAATGTTGTTCAGCCTCAAGCTTCCGTAATTACCTCGATTGGTCTAGATCACACTGAAATACTTGGGGAGACTCTTGGAGAAATTGCAAAAGAGAAGGCTGGCATAATAAAGCGTGGTCGACCAGTTATCCTTGGTAGAATGCCTGAAGAAGCTTCAAGGGTTATTAAAAAGATCGCTTACCAAAGAGGTTCTACAGTTCACTCAGTTGAAGAAAATTTTGCACAAAGGAATCTTCCAAAGACCAATCTTTTTGGAACTATCCAAGAATGGAATGCTGCTACTGCAGTTACGACATGTGGGGCTCTTGTTGAACAATTTCCTGTATGCTCAGAGGTCATTGAAGCCTCCTTGCAGGATGTTTCTTGGGCAGGTCGTTGGTCAGAATTGCGTGCAGAGGATCGAACAATCATTTTCGATGCGGCCCACAACGCAGATGCCTTGGAATCTCTTTGTGAAAATCTTTCTTCACTCGAACACCCCCCCTATGTGGTTGCAGGCTTTACGGGTTCGGCAGACCGGGCAAAAGCGCTGTTGCCGGTTTTGGAGGCCAAGGCAACAAAGGTTGTAGTAGTTCAGCCAACGCATGATAGGGGACTCCACCCTTCGCAGCTCGGAATTAAATCCAAAGCATCAATCCAGGAGTTGTTCCCCGCCAATTCAGTCTGCACTTTGGGTCCATCGGATGCGACGGTGGTTGTGACAGGGTCGATCTACCTTGTCGCGGAAATTTACGAACGTTTACTCTACAAGACCTCTCGGGGTCATCAATTGCTGCAGGACTAGCTCTAGCCTACTAACTCTTGTATCTTTAGAGCATAGTCATTTAGGCGTGCAGAAGGGCAAAACTGCTCCTGTGCCCATACTTGTGCTTCTTGACTCATTCGTGCCCGAAGGGGTTCATCTTCAATAACCCTCGTAAGGGCACCTAAGAAATCATCACCATTATCGAGATCGACTAGGCAGCCTGTTTTGCCGTCTATAAATGTTTCAGCAACTCCAGCACAATCAAGTGCGACTACAGGAAGTCCAGCGGCTTGCGCTTCTACCAGAAAATTTGGTAGAGATTCTTCAGAGGAAAACAAAACCGCGATATCCGCGCCATGGTACAGCTTGTTTACATTAGATTGCTGGCCCCAAAATCTAACCCTTTCATTAAGCTCCAGTTGATCTGTTAGTCGTCTACAGGCTTGAAGCTCTGGGCCCTCTCCAACGAGCCATAGTTCCCAGTTTCCCTCGAATTTTGATAATTGCCTCAGCAAGCCAGCATGGTTTTTTCCTTCTCTGAACGCTGCCACTTTTATGAGTACCACACGATCAGATGGGATACCAAGTTCCTTTCGAGCATTTTCTCGGTAGGAACTATCTTCGGGTTCAATAACTTCATGGACGATTCCGTTTGGTATGACTGATATTTTGCCTGAACCAATATCCAATGAATTGAGTTGGTCCAACCCCCAGTTGCTGTTGGTAAAAATATGATGACAGTTTTGCAGAGTCTCAGTGTACGCTTTCGGCAGTTTACGTCCTGTTCGAAACGTCCCAAAAACTTTCATCTGAGGAAAAGAATTAATGATTTTTGCCCCAATTGAATTTCCGTTTCTCCCCATGAGGAGTATACAATCGGGTCCAATCCTATGAATTTCTTTCTGCAATCCTGGATGTGCCCAGTTTAACTTGAAATCAAAAGGCTGCAGGCACTTTACCTTCAATCCTAGCCGCTCAGCACGTTCAAGCAGTGGGCCGCCTGGCCGCAGCGTTAGTAAATGTGCGTCCCAACCTTTAGACTGAAAGCCTGCCACCATAGATACAGCTTGCATCTCTGTACCACCCATTCGGAGGTAGTCCTGAATGACTACGATTTTCATACTTCCCTAAAAAAACATCGTCACCGCCGAATACACGGAAAAACTGCACTCTCTGTAAAATTTCTTAAACGAGTCTAATTTTCTTCTCTGAAGTTCCGTCAACTTGAACACAATTCGCATACTGACTCACGAATTCCTACCTAAGCGGGGTGGGGCAGCTGTAGTTGCTGCAGAAGTTGCAGCAGCAGCATCGCATCTTGGATATGACGTTAATGTGTATGCCCCATTTAAGGATGAGTCTTTTGCAAACAGTGTGCCGTACAAAATCACCGAGATTCCCAACCAAGGAACCTTAGGATGGAGGTGCAGGCTCAAAACGTTCAAATTACTGCGAACTAACTACAGGGAATGGAAAAATTCGATTATTCACCTTGTAGAACCTGGCCCAATTTTGGCCTG
>CAJWWL010000382.1 GCA_913048125.1 uncultured Opitutia bacterium
ATGACCCCGCAGATAACACTGGGATCAAACGTCCGAACTTCACCACCGGCAAACCCATCAAGGCGATTTTCGGATAAAGGAATCTGCGCCAACTAATAGGACCGAGAATAGCTTGGGGGGCTTTAATTGCCGATCTTATACAGGTGCTTATCGCTGCGAAGGTAGAAGGCATTGTCGCCTACGGCACAGGAAGCGAGTGTGCGTTCGCCGATTTCATTTTCGGCCAACTTCTCAAATTTCTTACTGGCCTTAAAGACGACTCCCTTGCCGCTTTCATCGATGATATAGATTCGACCATCCGCATAAAATGGAGAAGCGGAACAGCTACTACAAATCCGCTCTCTCCAGTGGACTTCACCAGTACGAGCGTCTAGACAGGTTCCAATTCCACCATCGGAAATGAGATAAATCTCATTGCCTACCAAAAGAGGTGAAGGTGTGTGTGGCGCGCTTTTGGTGAGTTTCCAGGCAATATGTGATTCGGTGACATCACCTTTGCCCGTTGGCTTGATGGCATAGAAGGTTGGTCGATCAAAACCAGAACTTAGAAAGACCAGTCCATGTCCGTAAACCGGACGAGGCACGACGGAATAGCCATCATAACGAACACGCCAGATTTCTTTTCCTGAATCTGGATCATAGGCCATAACCGCATCTCCTCCGGGGCTGATGATTTGCTGGTTCCAATTGACCTCAATCAGGGTCGCAGTGCAGAAAGCAAATTTCTTCTTGGCATTGGCATTGCGCTCTTTCCGCCAAGCAGTCTTACCCGTGTGACGATTCAGCGCAATTACGAAGGGGTCTCGCGAACCATCACAGCTAAAGAAGAGCTTATCACCGACCACCAAAGGCGAGCAACCGTTACCATGAACTGGCGGATAATTGATAGTACGATTGCGCCAGAGTACGTTACCTTCAAGATTGAGACAGGCAGTTCCCTGATGCCCGAAATGAACATACAGCTTACCATCAGGGGTGATAACAGGAGTTGGGCTGGCGTGGCTGTTCTTTTTGTGAATCCGAGGTGCGGATGCACCATCCTGACTGAAGACGCTTTTGTCCCAGACAACACGTCCTGAGGAAGCCTCCAAGCAAAGCGCACGAAGTTCACGATCAGCCTTCAGCCCCTCATCCTTGGCCACAGCAGCTGTCAAATATAGGCGGCCCTTCCATATAATTGGAGTGGACCAGCCTTCTCCAGGTAGTGCCTGTTTCCAAGCGACGTTTTTTTGGGTAGACCATTCGAGAGGCAGTTTAGTACCCTTGGTTGCGTGGCCTTGCGCTGAACCACCTTGAAATTCAGGCCAGTCTACAGCATGAGCCTTCCCCGTAAAAAGGAGGCCCGCTGCAAGAAAGTAGTGAAGATTGAAAGGTTTGCTTTGGAATTTCAAACCGTTGTCCAAACTTACTTGGTGATGACGCCGTGCAAGCCTTCCTCGTGAAGTGCCTCAGCAAGAGCCTTGAGGCTAAAGCTTCCAGTGACCTTGAAAGTAGCAGCTTTTTTTTCGGCGGTATGACCAGATGCTCCTTTAAGATTCTCAACTGCCTTATCAACTGCACGCACGCACTTTCCACAACACAAGTGGACTCCACTCACGTTTGCAGAGGTGACCTTTACGTCCTCAACACCAGCAGCGATGGCAGCCTTAGGATTGTCGGATTTCCCATAATAACCAGCAGCAGCAACAGCCTGGACCGCTTTGTTTGCTGTAGCGACATCAGCGGCCTCGATGATGACTTGGCGTTGCTGTGGCTTTGCAGTGGCGTTGGATGCACCACCCTTCTTAGCAGCGTTTACGGCGCCAGTGACACAACCCTTGCAGCAGAGATGTACGCCCTTGAGCGTTACAGTAGTACTTGCAGTAGCAAATCCAGGAAGGATTAGGGCTACTACCATCAAAATAGAGACGATGTTTCCTTTTTTCATGAGATTAGATTTGGATAAATTTGAACCACAAAATGCGTTTAATTTTAAATCGGTCAACCTTTCCCCTTAATACAAAACAGCTTGCTGAAGGTACGAAGGTAGAGGTTTCCGTTAGCAACGGCAGGTGTAGAAAAAGCTTTTTCGCCGAGAGGGTTTTTCGCAAGGAGTTTAAAATCTCGAGAGGCTTTAAAGACAACTACGTCCCCTGTACGTGAAATGACATACACCTTGCCATCGATAACCACAGGGGAACCAAAGAAGTTAGCGTCCAATCGCTCCATCCAGATGGCTTTTCCATCATCAGGGTCCATACAGGTCGCAATTCCTTTGTCGTCGACATGATATAGAAGGCCCTGGTGGGCAACGGATGTGGGAACATAAGGTGCAGCCTTACGGATTGTGTACTCCAATTTGGGCTGACCCTTTCCGGAGGTTGGAGGAGTGACAGCAACGATGTAGTTGCCTCCACCACCACTACCGCAAGTGCCGAGAATCTTGCCTTTCACCAAAACAGGTGAAAGTACACAGCGCTTGTCAAAGGTCTTTGGGCCGCTCTCCCACAACTCTGTACCATTCTCTGGGTTAAGAGCATATATACCGTGAGCGTCTGAGGTAAAAATCAACTGCTCCTTCCCATTCGCAGAACGGTAGATACAGGGTGTAGAATGACTGGGTTTAGCGGAGTTACGGTCACGTACCCAGACATCTTTTCCGGTTTTGAGATCGATAGCATAAACACGGCTTTTTCCAAAATGGTCATGAGGATATATGACAAGATCGCCTAGGATAATGGGAGAGTTACCATTGCCGTGCTGAGTTTCGAAGGCTCCAAAGTCCCGTTGCCACTTCTCATTGCC
>CAJWWL010000383.1 GCA_913048125.1 uncultured Opitutia bacterium
CGCGATGCGGAAAGACCTTGATTTTCCTGTCTAACATAGCGGATGCGGCCTTCGTATTTTGAAGCGACCTCAGCAGTATTGTCAGGAGAACCATCATCAATGACAATGACCTCTAAATTTGTATAGGTTTGCGCGAGAACCGAATCTAGAGCCGCTCCTAGAAAATGCGCGTAGTTGTAACAGGGGATGATAACCGTTACCCCAGAACGGAGGGGGTTGATGCTGGATTCATCTTTTTGCACTTACGAAATCGTGCTTGTAGTATCCGAAAGCAGACCTCCCGTTTGACGACCCTGCTGGTAGTATTCGTAGTTTCGGTAGTAGTAACGGTAGTACTTTCCGCCTGTACGAAAATTAACCCTATTGAGGATAAATCCGAAGATAGGCATATGGCTCTTCTGAATCTGGTCAACAGCCAGTCGAATTTGAGGAAATACGGTGTGCCCTGCTGAAATGATGAGTACAGTCCCGTCTATTATATTGCTCATCATAAAGACATCTGGAAGACCTAGTAGAGGAGGCCCATCGATAATGATACGATCATACTGCATCCGAAAACCTAACATAAGAGCCTGTATAGATTCGCCACCAAGATTTTCGATGGCAGCAGCTGAGTACTTACCCGAAGGAAGGAAGTCTAATTTGTCTTCAAACTGCATAGGAGACACCTGTGAATTTCCAGTAAGAAAGTCGGCTAGACCAAAAACCTTTTTACCAACAATTTTACGGGTCTGTTTGCCACGGCGGAGATCAGCATCCATGAGCAAAGTGCGCTCACCCATTTCTGCAAAGGAGCGAGCCAACTCAAGCGAGTTCATGCTTTTACCTTCTTGCGGCATAGAACTACTGACCATAATGACCTGTGAATTCCCCTGATCCTCTCTGCGTAAGACAAGGTTTGTTCTGATGACACGATAGGACTCCTTAAACATGGGATACTCCTCAGATATTGCTAAGGAATCACCGTCAACATTGGGTGGTAGTTCTGGAACTAAGCCAAGTCCATGTATCTGTAACTCTGCTTCAACGTTTTCAGGTGTCTTTACGCTGGAGTCCATGTACTCCATAAGGTAGGCAAGTCCGATACCGAGCAGAAAAGCACCACCCATGCAATAAATGAGGAGTTTGCCCTTGTTCGGTACAATTGAGCCCAAGCGACTATCTCCAACTTGTCCGACATAGGATATCTCCAAGAAAGGATCTATTGTGTGCGAAAGCCTAATCTGCTCAATCTTGTCACGAAGCTTGTCATGACGTTTCTGTAGATCTTTGATTTTTTCTTCAAAGCCGGAAATAGCCTGAATAGCAACTTGATGGGTCCTTGTAAGCTCTCGCAGGCGCGGAAGTTGATCCCTAAGACGAATTCCCTCATTAACGGTTTTAGAATGGGAAAGGAGGAATGCATCATGGGCAGTGTCAAATTGACGATCCAATAATAACTCGGCGTTTTTTAACTCCTCACCTAGCTTTTTCATTGATGGATGCCCAGGCAGGAAGACCGCACTTTGGCCTTGGTACTGTTGTCGAAGTGCCTTGACGTCTTGATACAGCTTAATCCAAGCACGATCATCTAAGTTTGCCTGCTCTGGTGTGACAACTACGTCGGGACCGTGTTTCAGTTCAGTAAGGGTTTCTCCATTGGACTCAGCACGTAAAGGCATCGAAATAGTCTGGCCTGTTTTCAGCTCCGAATCCTTATATGAACTAAGGAGAGAGAATTTTTGTACAACATCTAGACCATCATTACGAAGTTCGCTCAGTATTTTTTCTTGAAGCTGAAGACGTTGATTATTCTGAGTAATCTGATTCTGCAAATTGTTGAGATTGGTCATCTCAGACTTTAATCGGTCGTACTGTAGTTGATCCTCAACCTCAATCTGCTCCTGCTTGAGATTGATGATTTGCTGTGCGGTTTTTTTTCTATCCTCTTCCCACTTTCCAATGTCCCCAAAAGCGATGGCATCACGTTTTTCTTTCCGATAATCGACATATTCCTCGACGAGGGCTTTTGACCATTGGTTAACAAGATTTGGCTTATAGCCATGAACCTCGACCCGTATTAACTCGTCGTTGACGCTTTCACCGCCTTGGTCTTTGTAAACACGAACCCTACGAACAAGATCCTTTCGAATCTTACCAAAACCAGCGTCAATGTCAGCGATGATTGGTACGACGTGTGTCTCGAAATTGTCAATTTGCTCGATTAGAGACTTCTCTTCCTTCTCATTGCCTGCTTCGCGGGCTTCGTCCAGTGCACTGAATATCCGTTCGAGCTCGACCGCATCTGCTTGTTTTAAGAAGGTGTAAATTTCGTTAATCAGTGCGGGTACACTGGTCTTTTCGTGCATGCTCTGATCAGGCAATGGGCCGAACTTACTGCGCAGTGCTGCGACCATCCAGCCTGAAAGATAAATGTATTTTTTGTCCAGGGTGCCCCGATGGCGTTTTATAGCGATTGCTTTTTGTTGCGCAACGAATCCATGCCAGCAACCTAGAGACTGTGTGTATTTTGAGGAGTCAGCATCGTACTCGGCCATATCTTTCCTCATAATATCTGCGGTGAATTGTGCAATGTCGATACCCGTCTTGAAGCGGTTTTGCAGGGGTCTGGTGGTCATATTGTGGTCATCTTGGGGTCCTAGGACTTCCAAAATTGAGGATATGTTGACCGAGTGTTTCCTTGGGAGCATCCAGAATCCAGATAACGGCTTCAGACATGCTTAATATTTGAACATCTGGGCGTCTCCAGGGCCCTTAG
>CAJWWL010000384.1 GCA_913048125.1 uncultured Opitutia bacterium
TATATTGAACCCGCTAGTCTTTGAAGCTACTGAGGGTTACCTGCATTTCTTCATTTTCAGCTAAAAGCAGTCGATCTTGCTGAGAAGTTTTTATAAGAGCTCTAGAACAGTAACCACGGTCGAGCAGCCCAAGCCCAAAATTCACTTAAAATTTCCCCGAGATACTCATAACCATGATTCTACGCCTACTCACGATCCTCATCATCCCCCTTTTGCTCTCAGCGGCTGAAAAACCAAACATTATCATAGTCCTTGCGGATGACATGGGTATCGGGGACATGACACCGAGCAATCCAGACTGCAAGATCAAGACACCCGTTCTGCAAAAGATGGCCGATGAAGGTATCCTCTTTATGGATGCTCACAGCACCAGTGCCGTCTGCACACCGACCCGTTACGGTCTACTTACTGGCCGATACAACTGGCGTTCTGTCAAAGCTAGAGGTGTCCTTAGTGGTACAAGCCCCCATCTGATACCAGCAGATAGGCCAACCCTTGCCCATATGCTGCGTAAGGCCGGCTACACCACCCAGATGATCGGGAAGTGGCACCTTGGATGGGACTGGCATAAGGATGGCAACAAGATTGACTTCACCAAACCGGTCAAGAACGGACCGGATATCAATGGTTTTGACGGCTACTATGGACACTGCGGTTCCCTCGACATGCCGCCCTATGTATGGGTTGATACCGGGAAATGCACCGCCGTGCCCAAGCGTGAGGAAGGCGTCACCAGCGAGGAAGATCCTTATGGCTGGTACCGTAAGGGTCCTATCAGTCCTGACTTCAAAATCGACGAAGTGCTGCCCCATCTTTTCGACAAGTCTGTGGAGTACATCAATGAAAAGGCTTCTGCTGCCAAGAAGGGAAAGCCCTTCTTCCTCTACCTGCCTCTACCTGCCCCACATACACCGATCGTACCAGTGCCTCCATTCAAGGACGCCAGCGGCATCAATCCCTACGCTGACTTTGTCATGCAGTGCGACCATCACATGGGGCAGCTATTTTCCGCTCTGAAGGAGAACGGCATAGACGAGAACACCCTCGTTGTTTTCACTACCGACAATGGATGTTCGCCCCAAGGCAACTTCGACGTATTGAAAGAGCATGGCCATGACCCCAGCGGGGGTTTCCGAGGCCACAAAGCTGACCTCTACGAAGGTGGTCACCGTGTGCCCTTTATTGTTCGTTGGCCCAAGGGTATCAAGGCAGGTCAGAAGACCGATGCCATGGCCTGCCACACCGACCTCTATCCAACACTGGAAGCGATCACCGACCAGAGCCGAAAGGACATTGGAGGCGAGGATGGCTATAACCTCGTTCCAGTTTTCAACGGGGAGCGCTCTACGGGTCGCACAACCCTGATCAGCCACTCGATCAGCGGTCACTTTGCCTTCCGTCAGGGTGACTGGAAACTCTGTCTCTCAGCAGGCAGCGGCGGCTGGAGTATGCCGAGGGAAAGGGATGCACAGAAGCAAGGGCTCCCTACAATGCAACTTTTCAATCTGGCCGAGGATAAAGCTGAAAAGAAGAATCTGGTATCGAAGCATCCGGAACGCGTTCAGGAACTCCTCAAGATCCTGCAAAAAGAGATTAACAACGGTCGCTGTACACCTGGTAAAAAGATCCCCAACGATCGCGAGATCTCCTTCCTTCCCAAAGGAGTCGCAATCAAGTAAGCCCAAGGTAAGCTCTTATACACACCAGACTTTCAGGTCATAATCGCAAGAACTAAACCAGGGCCATTTTGGCATGGAACGAAGGTATTGTTCAGGGCATCAGAAGAACGATAGCGATGATCCATTTGATGAGATTGTCAGATTGAGTTAAGAATTCGTTTGAACGACAAGGGATAGCCTTGCGGCATTTTGCTTAATCAATTTGCGCCTTTCCAAAGAACTCACGGCTAAGCCAAGCGGTGTTGCCCCAAACAAAATTTCGATAATTCTAGTTAAGACTTTGAATCAGTAAATTAATGTGAATCCAATGAGACTCATCAGCACTAATACCCGTCACTTTTCTTATTTGGTTTTAGGACTATTAATCACCTCCATATCGCTACAAGGGTCCAAGCCTAAACCAAACATCGTCTTTATAATGGCTGATGATTTGGGCTGGGCGGACACCACCCTCTATGGGCACACAGCTCTTTATGAAACCCCGAATCTTGAACGACTGGCCAAACGGGGAATGCTTTTTGAACGGGCGTACACCGCTAGCCCTCTCTGCTCCCCTACCCGTTCGGCCGTGCTCACCGGACTTCATCCTGCACGCACTGGACTGACCGCACCTACCTGCCACCTAGTAGGCGAACCGATTCTTCGACCTAGTCTTAAGCTTAAAACACCCGCTCACCACAAATTGCTCACTCTCACAAAGGTGAACCGACTGGATACAAACTACCCGAATATGGCCAAAACCCTCAAACAAGTCGGCTATCACACGGCTCACTTTGGAAAATGGCACTTGGGTAGGCACCCCTACACCGCACTAGATCATGGCTTTGATGTCGACATCCCAAATTGGTATGGTCCGGGACCAGCGGGCAGTTACGTGGCTCCCTGGAAATTCCCGAAATTCAAAGAGGCTTATCCAGGCGAACATATCGAAGACCGAATGGCTGACGAGATTGATACCTACCTGGAAAAGCGAGCAGCAGATAAAAAACCTTTTTTTATCAACTACTGGCAATTCTCCGTACACGGCCCATTCAATGCAAAAGCGAACTATATCGAAT
>CAJWWL010000385.1 GCA_913048125.1 uncultured Opitutia bacterium
GATAGGAACTTTTAATCTAGTCATCTCCAAGATTCATTTCCAACCCGCGGCTCCATCTAGTTCGGATACAGCAGCTGGCTTTAGTGATGCGTCCGACTTCGAATACGTTGAACTAAAGAACACAGGAACCCAAGAGATCAACTTAGCTAATGCAAGGTTCACTTCAGGCATCAACCATTCGTTACCAAGTCACACACTAGCACCCGAAGAACAGGCAATCCTTGCGCGCAACCGAAGCGCCCTGCTCAAGAGATTCCCAGAACTCGGTAGCAAATTGCTATCAGGAGAGTATGGCCAAGAGGATTCAAATAGCTTCTCAGATCGAGGTGAAAAGGTTACGCTCTCTACGCTTGACGGAGCTGTTATCCAAAGCCTGTCCTATGAAAACCCAACGAAATGGTCTCCAGAACTAGCTTGGCCAGGCAACAAAGATGGGGCTGGGTTTAGTATCATCCTTGACGAGACTGAATCCAGCAATAACCCCGAGCTCCGACTTGACTGGCGAAGTAGTCCACTTCGAGGCAAACTTCGCATTAGTGAAATATCCTACGAACCGGCCGAGGGAAGCGACCTTGAATTCATCGAATTCATCAACACGTCAAACTCGCCAATCGAGCTGGGAAATCTTAGGATGCTACAGGGAGCTCCGACCGAGAAATTTTCCTTTCAAAATCAATCACTCGATGCAGGTCAACGCATCCTGATTGTATCTAACCGCACTGCTTTCCTCGACCACTACGGTCACTCACTAGCCACCAAGGTTGCTGGCGAGTGGACGACCGGCAAGCTGAGCAACCAAGGAGAATACATCACTATAGCTGACCAAGATGGAAACTTTGTCATGCACTTTAAATACGATAATGGAAATGACTGGCCTGGTAGAGCGGCAGGCAAAGGTAGTACCTTAGAGGTCTTGAACCCTGCGGCGGACTTAGGAAACCCCAACAACTGGCAGTCTAGTACAAAGTTCGGTGGATCTCCAGGTACTGAACCTGAGCAAGCTAGCACAAGAATTGTGGTTAATGAATTACTTGCGCACACCGATCCGCCCCACACTGACACCATCGAATTAGTCAACTCCTCAAGCCAAGATGTCGATATCAGCCACTGGTGGATAACGGACTCAAGCGACCAATGGAAAAAGTTTAAAATTCCTGACGGAACGACCTTGGCCGCTGGTGAATATATCCAATTTACCGAAAAAGACTTTAACCCCAATGGACTGTGGAACGCTAACGCAGGTCCCCGAGGGCCAAATGAGTTTACGCTCAGTTCCAAAGGTGAGAGCATATGGATTATTGAATCCGATGCATCTGGGAAACTTTTAAGTTTTGTCGATAAGGCTTCCTTTGGTGCATCCTTAAACGGAGTCTCATTCGGACACCATCTCAACAGCCAACAAGTAGCTTTTTATACGGCACAAGAGACCAAGACACTAGGCACAGCGAATTCAGGCATTCAAATCGGCCCAGTCGTCATCAGTGAAATCATGCACCACCCTGTCGCAGGAGACTCGGAATGGATCGAGATCCAGAACATATCAGATGATGCTGTTAAGCTATTTAACGAGGAACACCCAAGCCATACTTGGCGCGTCTCAGGAATCGACTTCAGCTTTCCTCCCAACACGACTCTGGAGAAACGTGGAATAGCTATCCTAACGAATGATGACCCAGATGAGTTTCGTCTTAAAAACGAAATAGACGAGGACGTTATTGTCCTTGGTCCTTACAAGGGGGAATTGAAGAACGAAGGCGAGCAAATCGCGTTAGAATTACCGGATTCACCAGAAGTTGGCAAAACAGAAGCAGTTTACGTCGAAGTCGATGCTGTACACTACCGCACTCAGCCACCTTGGCCAACTGGTACCGATGGTTCGGGTCTTACATTGGTTCGTAAAAATGTCGACCGATTTGGCACAGACCCAGTTCATTGGAAGTCAAGTGAGGACATCGGAGGCACACCTGGAGAAAGTTACCTTCTCCCTCCAGAACCAGTCATCAAAGTGACTGGTGGGCGCAACATTGAAGTACCTGTTGGAACAGACTACGAGGACATGGGTGCGACTGCTCTTGATGATGTCGATGGTGACCTGTCTGCTTCAATTGCCGTAGATACTTCAGAAGTCGATACATCAAAGACTGGTTCTTTTACAGTTTGGTATTCTGTTACAGACAGCAACGGAAACTATTCTCGCAAGTCTCGCGCAGTTAAGGTCATCCCCCTCGTAGCCCAACCATCTTTTTTCGCTCACCGCTACAGTTTTGAAGGACTGGGTACGATCGTCCCAGATCTAATTGGTTCTGCCGACGCAATTCTCAAAGGGGGGACCAAACTTAACGGCAATGGCTATGTAGATCTAGATGGAGTCAACGATTATGTAGAGTTGCCTGCAGGAATTATAACCGCCCTTAACAGCACTACCCTTGAAATCTGGTTTACATGGCGAGGACCTTCAGCATCCAGATGGCAGCGCATATTAGAATTTGGCGATGCAAAATCCAACTATTTGTACCTGACTCCTCGATCCAGTAGCAGTACTTCACCTGTCCGCTTTGCATTCTCCATCAATGGGGGTGAGCAACGGATTAATGTCGCAAACAATATACCTTCGAATGGGACAAGTCAGACCCATATTGCCTTCACGTTTGATGATTTGAACAACAGGGCAAACCTCTATATTGACGGAAATCTGTCTGGTGGACGCAGTACGGAATCTTCGCTC
>CAJWWL010000386.1 GCA_913048125.1 uncultured Opitutia bacterium
AAAAAAGCTCGGCGGAAAAACCAACTCGCGTCTGGAAAAAATCTTGTTGACCACTGGAAAATTAAACCCCCTGAAAGCTGCTCAGGTTGCCACCGATGAAACGCAAAATTTATCATCCGTCTCCATCGGAAGCTGAGCTCAAAGGTCCCAGTTATTGGCGCAGCTTAGATGATCTAAATGGTTCCAAGGAATTTCAACAATGGGTAGATCAAGAGTTTACTGAAGGCGCTGCCGAATTAAACGACACAGATCGACGTGATTTCCTCAAAATCATGGCAGCGTCATTTGGTCTTGCTGGGGTAGGCATGACAGGTTGCCGGGTTCCAGAGCGTAGGGTTTATCCATACACTCATCAACCTGAGTACGTCATTCCTGGCGTTGCCACCTACTACAGTACCTCTATGCCTTTTGGCCATGAGCATATCCCGCTCATCGTTGAGACACATCAGGCTAGACCCACCAAGGTTGAAGGTAACCCAAGTTTCAAGCCAAATGGGGGAGGCACAAATCTTTTTGCGCAGGTTAGTGTTCTCGATCTTTACGATCCTGACCGTGCTAGAGGTCATCGTGATTCCACTGGGAAACAGCTTTCACGCGAAGACATTATTTCGCTCATCTCGGACAAATCTTCTGCACACTCCGATGACAAGGGTGAAGGTCTTGCACTTATGTTGGAACCATCTAGCTCACCAACGCGTGCTAGACTCATATCCAAAATCCGTGCTCAAAAGCCCAACATCACTATTGTCGAATATTCTGCAATAGACGGATCCAACCCAACCAAAGCAGCTACCCAAGTCTATTTTGGTGATTCCAACGCAAAAAGCGCTCGGCCAGTATTAAACCTCGAGAAAGCCAAGCGCATACTTTCACTCGACGCGGACTTTACATCTTCCGATACCAACAGTCTTGCGAATGCTCGTGGCTATGCTTCCGGCAGACGCATAAGCTCTGCCAAAGAGGCTAAAAACATGAGTCGCTTGTATGCGGCGGAGTCTAATCTCTCACAGACTGGTTCAAATGCTGACCACCGCCTTCGCATTGCTGCCAGTAACATTCCTGCCTTTTCTTTACTTATTGCCAGCAACATCATTGATGGTGTCTCCGCACCCGACGGATTTACAGACACACAACAGAAATGGGCCAAGGAGTGCGCTGAAGATCTCAAATCGAATTCGGGTGCCTCTCTTATTGTTGCTGGTGCTCACTTGCCAGTTGAGGTTCATAAACTTGTGCTGGCTATTAACGAAAAGCTCGACGCGATAGGCAAAACTATTGATTACGTCGAAGTTCCTCAAATTGCTTCTTCTAGCATTGAAGAAGTTGCCGCTGAACTTACATCAGGGAATTCTAAGATCAAGACGCTCTTTATCTTGGGCGGTAATCCTGGCTACAATGCGCCTAGCTCAACCAATTGGCTTGATGCTCAGGCAAAAGCCGATGTTGTACGCTTAGGCTACTCTGAGGACGAGACCTCTAGTCCAGTCAGTGGTAAAAAGCCTACACTTATCGCACAATCTCACTACCTCGAAAGTTGGGGTGATGGTCGCACTTGGTCCGGTGCATTGGTTCCTGTTCAACCCATGTTGGAGCCATTGTTCGAAGGATTTTCTGAAATCGAAGTTTTGGCTCATCTCGCTGGTGAAGGCGAGACGCATCCGAAAGATCTCATCAAAAACACTTTTGCTGATATTAGTGGTGGCAGCGGTTCCCGCGCCTTCGCTCGTTGGCTTGCAGAGGGTGTACTTAACGGTAAGGAATTCCGCAAGATCACCGATTCTCCAGATTCCGGTCGCCTTGCCTCCGCAAGAAATTTATTAGTTAGTCCTACAACTCTCTCCAAGGACTCGGTCGAACTGCGCTTTGTTCCAAGTGCCCATACTTGGGATGGTTCATATGCCAATAATGGCTGGGCCCAAGAGTGCCCTCATCCAATAACCAAAATCACGTGGGACAATCCCATTTTAATCAGCTATAAGCTAGCTGAAGAACTCGGTGGCATTATCCCCGATCAGTGGCGGATGAGCTCGGAAGAGGGTGTATTGGGCCAAAATCTCAATCAGCTAGTCCCTCGTACCAACGAATTCAATCGTGGCCGCGAAGTTGCACCTATTGCTGAAATTACCCTTCCCGATGGTAACGTGATCAAAGGGCCTCTTCATGTTCAACCTGGTATTGCGGATTACACACTAATCCTTCCATTGGGACATGGTCGTACTAAAGCTGGACGAATTGGAACAGATTCAGGGTTTGATTACTATCCAGCAAGGTCGTCTTCCACGACATCCACCATCGCAAAAGCACAAATTAAGGTAACCTCCGAAAAGTACAAACTCGCTAATACTCAGGAGCACTGGTCTATGGAGGGTCGTGCTATCATCAGGGAAGCTACAGCTGAGGAGTACGGGAACAATCCGAAATTTACTTCCAAACTCGGAATGGAGAGTCACTCTCCAAAGCTCTTCCCCAAGATTAAGGACACCGAAACTGGTAAGTGGCGTGAAATGTCTGAGGCTGAAAAAGCCAAACATGTACCACGAGGCAACTCAGCTTATCATCCCCCGAATTTCACTGAGATAGAGAATAAAAAAGATAGGTTTGATCTCCTTAAACCTGGTCGCACATCTAAAGACGGTCTTTTTGATAGTGATACAGAGAATGATCATCTAACTCAAACCTATGACCAGCAGTGGGGTATGGTTATAGATTTCAACACCTGCGTT
>CAJWWL010000387.1 GCA_913048125.1 uncultured Opitutia bacterium
GTGACGAACTTGTCGCCGAGACCGGACCGGCGATGCAAGAAGTGGGAGAAACTCAACGTAAATCAAAGAAGAAAAAATAAGCCTAAAAAAATATACAACCGTACCTGACTCAGTATGTCCTATTTACGGAAATACTACTCCAACTATCTAGTATCGGGATTCTACCTGCTTTCTTGCCTTTGCTCACTCGCACTACCGACACCGCCCGAGGTCTGGAGGGATTACAATCCGGACGATGGAGACTTTAAGGAAGAAGTGGTTCATGAGGCAAAGAATGGCGGTGTCTTTTATCGCGATTCCTATATCTCAGCTTACATCAATGACGAGGAAGTCCGCGTCTTCTGCAAGTATGCCGTCAAAGATGGCGCTAGAAATGCACCGGCGTTATTGAATGTTCATGGGTGGATGGGTGGACCATCAATCGACAAGTCTTATGTTGAGGATGGTTGGGCTGTCATGTCATTTGATTACTCGGGTATCACAAAACGTCGGCATTACACTCGATACCCAGATGCCTTGCGTCATGGACATATGGAGGCACGCAGTATGGGTTTCAGTTTAATTTACGACAAAATGCCTGACGGGAGCCAGTTGGTAGACCCAAAGGCCTCTTCTCATTACCTGTGGAATGCGATCCAGCGTCGCGCTCTCAGCTATCTGCTTAATCAGAAGGAAGTCGATAAGTCTCGAGTGGGTGCTAAAGGCTATTCTTACGGAGGCACGCTCATGTGGAATCTTGCGATGGATCAAAGATTGAAGGCCATGGTTGCCTACTTTGGTATAGGCTGGATCAATTACTATCGGGATCGTGCGGTTTGGAAGTACAATAATCCCTTGCAAGCACCACCCCAGAGCTCTGGACAAAAACTGTTCCTCGCTGCTTTGGCGCCACAGGCTCATGCTCCTTATATCAAGGCAGCAAGTCTATGGCTGAATGGATCTAACGACCATCATGGCGGACATGAAAGAAGCGAACAGACCTTCAGGGCTTTTCAGCCCAATGTTCCTTGGGACTTTGCTGTGCAAGCCCGTGGGCACCATAATACTGAGAAATTGGGTGATAACTGCAAGGTATGGCTTGAGAAGCATGTACTTGGAAAACCTCACTTTTGGGCAGCAAGACCCAGTAGTGAGTTGCGTCTCGATGCGCAAGGCATACCAGAGATTCAAGTAACTCCCTCCAGTCCGGATCGAATTGTTGATCTTCAGATCTATCAGTGTCTTAAGACTGCGAATAACATTGCCCGCTCATGGCGAGATGTGACGTCTGTTCGCAAGGGTAGTAAATGGGTGGCCAAGCTACCTGTGCTCGATGTCAATGATTACGTTTTTTCCTATGCAAATATTCGCTATGACAATGACACCGTAGTTTCCTCCGACTTCGAGGCTGCTATTCCAATTAAACTAGGGAATGCTGTGGCCACGGAAGTGAAATCAAATACTCTTCCGGAGGGCACTGGCCAATGGAGTCATGTTGCCCCGGCAGAAGGAATCGGAGGTGTAAAAGGTTTCCGGCCCTTGAATAAGCATCGTGGTACCTCAAGCAAGCAGTTCGGAGACCCAAAGTGGCAAGCCCCCAAGGGAGCAGTCTTGAGTTTCAGGTTCTATTGCACTCAGCCTCAGGATCTCCAATTGGAAGCCAATGGTCGCTTTGTCACTGACCTCAAGATTACTGCTTCTAACGAATGGCAGTTTATCCAGTTTCGTCCAGATCAGCTCAAGCATGCTCAGCTTGGATCAATGAAGGATTGGTCTGAGGTGAATCAAATTAGTATCAAGCCAATCAAAGGTGCAGATATTACGAAGGTTGTTTTCGCTGATTTCCAGTGGGTGGATTCTCAATGATGTCCCTGTGTTAAACTTTAGCTCTGCATCTCAGAGTTTATAACATTCAGCCATGGCTTTACGTGCGTGATTCTGGGTATTGCCAGTAACACTTGACCGTTACAAAGTGCACTCTACTGGTATTTACATGAGTATCCGATCCTATTTTACTTTTATACCCTTATTTCTTCTTGGTTGTGCAGTTGATGTTGATTACGATACATTAGGTTCTATCGATGCTGGCATACAAAGGATAGACCTAGATGATCTTGGTCTACGCAAGCAGATCATTGCCCAAGCGATTGATGATGATAAGCTTGAATCAAAAGGTGACTGCTGCAACGAGATCATACATGCCCCACAGGATGATGTTCCGTATACTGGATGGATGAAAAGCACTTATTAAAAATGGTTCCTTCGACTTCTCTACGCCAGCCTGCTCAATGCCAGCGGCAATTCATGAAAATATTCTCAATGCTAATCATCACAATAGTGGCCTTGTCGGGTTTGCTCAGGGCGGAAGACTTCGGCAAACACTTGTTCATTCTCTCAGGTCATTCCAACATGGCCTGCTTCAATTCGGAGGGCTACGAAACCTTGGGGAAACGCTATGTGGAGGCGGCGGGAAGAATCGGTGTCGAGATCCAGGAGGCAAACGGAAAACCCGTCCCCGGATTCGCGTTGCAGGATTGCCCGGAGATTTTCGGTGACGAAATCGAACGCACTGTGGTTTGGAAGAAGAACGCCGCCA
Organism: uncultured Opitutia bacterium; assembly: GCA_913048125.1. Classification (GTDB taxonomy): domain Bacteria; phylum Verrucomicrobiota; class Verrucomicrobiia; order Opitutales; family JABJCN01; genus JABJCN01. The sequence goes on from CAJWWL010000387.1 coordinate 2,576, forward strand.
TCCGCAAACTGGCCGGCAAGGCCGTGCGCCTTCGCTTTGTTCTCAAGGATGCTGACCTCTACTCCTTCTGCTTTGGCAACAGTTCAAACGGAGGTAAA
>CAJWWL010000388.1 GCA_913048125.1 uncultured Opitutia bacterium
CGAGTCCTTTCATCCCTCTAGCTTCAGCAACGCCTGAAGGGCGACACTTTAGTATAAGGCGATCACCTGCCTCGAGCGGAGTGGTCGATATGTCACCATACAGCGAGACCCCATGGCGAATGATTTCAAGTACTCGGATGCCCCGTTTCCCTCCAAGACCTGCGTCTTGGATGTTTTGGCCTATGATTTCTGCTTCGGGTTTTACATACACCTCAGTAAGGAACTCCATCCTCTGTTCCTCCGTAAGCATTGTGGTAAGCGTCTCACGGACGGGGAGGAGTTTTTTGCCAAAAATCAACAGATAGAGAATGCCGATTCCCATCAAAGGGAGTCCAATGCGAGCCAGTTCAAACATTCGGATCGGCTCCATCCCATACTCGGGTTCGGTGATGATGCCACTTGCGAGGATGTTTGTACTTGTCCCTATCAAGGTACAGGTTCCACCTAAGATGGAGGCGTATGAGAGTGGGATGAGTAGTTTTGAGGCTGGCTGGTCAATCTTTCGCGCAAGAGTAATGACGACAGGTAGAAGTATGACCACTACTGGTGTGTTGTTCACAAACCCAGAAACTCCTGCAATTAGAAGCATCATAACCAGAAGAAATCCGATGTATCCAAATTTGGCTACTTTCTCAAAAAGAGCTGAAAGGCTATCCACAACGCCGCAGTTTTGAACAGCTGCACTTACAATAAACATGCAAGCGATTGTGATTGGCGCCGAATTTGTGAAGACTTGGAACATCTCCTTTAGATTCGGTAACTTCTCTGAGTGGGTAATTCCCTGAACTAACACGAGTATGGCAAACACGCTAAGCGCCGTGAGGTCAGGCGGTATCTTTTCCTTGATGAAACTAACTAGTGCCAGAATCAGAAGGAGAATTACAAATGCGACTTCCCAAGCCATAATAGACGATGATGTCAGCAGGATATGTACCTACTGTCCAGTTTGGCAAGTTTACCCGAAGGTACGACCGTTCCAAGCCCACTTCTCACGGGGCACATCTTGAAACACCAAGTAGATGTTTTCGGGTGAAACTTTAAAACCATCAGAAAGTTGGTTTGTGAGCATTTCGCTTAGACGAGTTACAGAGTCTCCAGGTAGACCGATTGACTTCAGTTCGGCAAAGACTTTATGGCCTTGCCGTTCACCCATCGTCATAGATGCATTCATGTTTAATGCTGTCTGCATGAAGTCGAGAGGTTTGCTGAGGATGTTACAGCAAAGTTCAGCGCACTCACCGAGCACCTTACTTGCAGCCTCTTGAGAGATGTCAGCATCGGTTGTGACTTGCAGTAAGGGCATGAAGCTTTTTAGGTAGTTGAAACAGGTTCCAATGTGTCAGGAAGATCTCGGTTTTTAATCTGTTCCTCTACGATTTTGGCAAATTCATCCTGACTGTAAGTCCCTTCCTTGCTCTTGTGGATTCGGGAGCGTAGTGAAAGAGTCCCTTCCTCTGCCTCTTTTGCACCGGCAACAATCATGTAGGGCACTTTGCTTGTTTCTGCGCGGCGAATTTTTGCACCAAGCTTATCGCTTTGTAGATCGGTTGTCGCTCTTAAGCCGAGGCTCTTGCAGAGGTCAAAAAGTTTCTGTGCATAGTCTTCGAACTTTTCACTGATTGGGAGAATGCGCACTTGTTCTGGTGCGAGCCAAAGTGGGAAGTTTCCTGCAAAATGCTCTATTAGCACTCCTACAAAACGTTCCATGGAACCAAATGGAGCGCGATGGATCATTATTGGTCGATGCGGTTGATTGTCGGCTCCAGTGTAATTCAGATTAAAACGTTCTGGAAGGTTGTAGTCCACCTGAACGGTGCCTAATTGCCATTCGCGTCCAATGACATCCTTAACCACGAAATCGATTTTGGGACCGTAGAAGGCTGCTTCTCCAGGTTCCTCAGTGTAGGGGACTCCAAGTGTCTTGGCGGCTTCTCTGAGATCGTTTTCTGCTTTGTCCCAGTGAGCAGGCTCTCCGATATATTTGCTTGAGTCAGGATCCCTGAGGCTTACGCGAACCCGGTAATCGTCCATGCCAAGCGTAGAGAGCACAGTCTTGGCAAGGTGCAGACAGCCCTTTATTTCATGGGCAAGTTGGTCGGGAGACACGAATAAGTGGGCATCATCCTGAGTAAATCCACGGACCCGGGTCATTCCGTTTAGTTCTCCAGATTGCTCCCATCGGTATACGGTGCCGAATTCGGCTAGTCGTATAGGTAGATCGCGGTAGGATCTTGGCTCGGAGTCATAAATCTGGATGTGCATTGGGCAGTTCATCGGCTTCAAAAGGAAGCCGTTCAGCGATGCATCGTCTAGTTTGTTGATAAGTTCAGAGCAGGAGCACCCTTCATCAGCAAGCTCCTGAATATCATCTGGTTCCAAGATGGGCGCAAACTGAGACTCCTTATAATATGGGAAGTGTCCTGAAGTGCGGTATAGATCCAGTTTCCCAATATGGGGAGTAAAAACTTGTTCGTAGCCTTGCTTTGTGAGCTCTTCGCCGATGAAATCCTGAAGTTCTTGTCGCAATGTGGCACCAGCTGGTTTCCAGAGAACAAGACCTTGGCCAACTTTTTCATTTATCTCGAATAGGCCCATCTCCCGACCAATTTTTCTATGGTCTCGCTGGCGGGCTTCTTCGAGTTGTTGAATATAATCAGCGAGTTCATCCTTTG
>CAJWWL010000389.1 GCA_913048125.1 uncultured Opitutia bacterium
CCTGGGACATTCAAAACCTGAACATGGCAGACTCATGGGCAACCTGACTCATACTTCGATCATCGAGAGCCCCAAACGCAATTCCTTCGGCTACTTGGCTAACGCCCTCGAGGGCTTCATTGTAGGCTTGGTTGGCTGCAATAAGATTGTCGTCAGCTCCTTCAGGGTTCTCTGCTTTTCCAAATAGTTGACCGTATTCAGCGCCGACTTCGTCAAAGGTTGCGCGGGTGCGGGCTTTGAAGTCCTCGGTCGCTTTTTGAATAAACTCTTCTGAGTTCTCCCCTGCTTTCTCAGCAGCCATAACTACCTTGTGAGCGTCCCTAGCTAACCGGCTAAATTCGTCGCCGTTAAACTTGGTCAACTGATCAACAACGTCGCTAACAGCTTCAGCAAACTGACGGCCTTTCATTTGAAGAACAACCATCGTAGCGAAGCGTAACTTGAATTAACTTGCAAAGTTGACTGTATACGTGCATTGGTCTTGGCCCGATGAGGCATATTCTATGAGGCGAAATTTACTTTTCCTATTACTCCTTCCTTTTGGTGAGGTTCATTCCCAACTAGGTTCGATATCGGGACTTCCAGAGTCTGAGCCTCGAAGGATTCGTGCCTATGGAGAGTCTGACGGATATCATGGTGATCTTCGAACCGGTCTCGGCTTTGCTACCATAGATGGAGGAAACTACCTATCTCTAAACTTTCAGCCCAACCTGCAGATGGGCAAGTTGCGCGCTGCCTTCGACCTAGAATTCTACTTTGGTGGCGATGGTTCATTTAAGTTTCGGGACGACATGTATGATGATGGCGCTGGCTGGCTGCGGTCTATTCGCCACATCTACTGGGGCAGCGAGGCAGACACCCTGCATACAGGTGTAGGCACACTCTACGATGTGACCTACGGATCTGGCATGCTTGTCTCGCACTACAATAACGCCTCCAACTGGGACCAGAGGAAGTTTGGCTTCCTAATCGACTTCAACTTCCCCGCATTCACCATAGAGACCTTCTCCAGCAATCTGCTGGATCAGCAACTACTTGCTGGCCGCATCGCAGCGATCCCTTTCTACAGGTACAACGCCCCATTTGTGAATACTTTGGAGTTCGGAGTCACTGCCATGCGGGATACGGATACGGCCTCATCGAAAGCCTCCACACTCTCTGGAATGGGTTTGGATGTCGGTTTCTACCCGATTAAAACCAACGGATTCCAGTGGAAAGTCTTTGCTGAGCACGCGAGCTATGAAGACTATGGTCGTGCCCACGGTTTTGGCACCATCTTTCACATGCCTGATCTTTGGAATGATGTGCTGGATCTTGAGATCCTCTACTCCTTGCGACTGGTTGATGATCAATTTATTCCCGGTTATGTAAATCCTGCCTACGAACTGAATCGTGCGCGCCACGGTCTGATTGACCTTTTGGAGACAGCTCCAGATGGAATGAGCCACTTTACTCAGATATACTCTACTATATTCGATCACCTACATCTCCGAGCCAACTACTCCTCACCTGCAGACAACGAACCACTAGGCATGTTTACCGCAGAAGCCTCTCTTCCCCAGTTGCTGGATCCTGTTGAACTTTCCCTCAGCTATTCTAAGACCCATATGGACGGTTTCGGCGACTTTACCGACGTTGATGAGAATTCCGTCGTTCGAGCAATTGCAGATTGGCGGATGACATCGTTACTGTACCTTTCCGTCCTCTACCGAGCACATTGGATCGAAAAAACTTCAGTGGATGCGAAAAAGCTACCTGTAAAAACTTTTGAGAAGCAGGATACTTTCAGACCTCAACTGGTTCTCCGCTATCAATGGTAGAGGCTTGAACCTCTTACAAGCACAAGACCATTGTTTTACGCCCAAAGCCGAACGATCTGCTTGAGAGGCCGCTGATCTCCTTACATTCCGCGGGGCAACTTACGTCCTTGATGTGCGCAAATCCGCTTCACAATCCCATCTGGGAGAATCTCGTTATCATCAAAGGAGGCCCGGCATTGATTCTTGATCAGAAGCCTCAGGCGAGGCACAGCCATTTCTAAGTGTTCAGCTAAACTCTCTAGATTCAGCTCCGGCTTTTCAATGACCTCGTAAGAGTCCTTGTCTTCGATGCCCGTAGACTCTGCATATATGGGTTCACCCCAAGGAAGGTGCGTGCCATAGCGCTTGCATAAACCACGAATCGCCGTCTTGTGCAGGATTTGCTCGGGTTCGGTTGGCCCTTGGATTTCTACTAGCGCGTGCAAGGTCTCACGCAGGCCAATTTGCAGGAAGCTTGCCATCATCCGAGGTGTAATCACGGAACTCTTGCTAAATTGCTCTGGGATTGGAACAGGTTGTTCCTTCTCCTTTAAGCTTTGGAGGCGTTGCTTTTCCTTTGTTGATAACTTGGCCATCAGGGGGAAGCAGTTTTTTGTCAGTCTTTAAAGGGTCAAGACAATCTCACCTTCATTCCAACATAACACGAGTTGGGAGCACTTGCACATTGTTTTATCTTGTGTCAGTATATTAATTACACAGTCGGGATAAGTCTTCGATATGCTCACTAATAATAATTCGATCTCACAAAATGGGCTATTTATCGCATTCCTTGCATTATTCATAGCCGCTTCTGACTCTTA
>CAJWWL010000390.1 GCA_913048125.1 uncultured Opitutia bacterium
CTATTGGTGTGGGGTCGCCTTGAATTTCATACAGAATGAGCTTCGCCTTATTTTCCGCACTAGGAATAGTGGTCGGTTTCTCAATATACTGAGGGTAGAATTTCAGGGTTAGTGAGTCTTCCTTGCCAGACATTCTCAGGATTAGTGAAGCTTTACGCTCAGCTTTTAGCTGAGGCTTAATTTGGAGCTCCATGTGTTTGTTCTCCCGTATAATGCCAATGGAAGCAGGCTTCCCATTATCTTTGCGAAGGATTTCTCGGATGGCAGGTATGGAATACACGGCTTTTCCGTTTACGGAGACAATCCGGTCGTCGAGTTTAAGTCCCGCCTTGTCTGCTGGAGAATTCTCTACAAGTTGGCTGACGATATGAGTTGCAGGCTGGATACCAATCTGGCGCACCTTGTCACCAGAAGCCGGGTTGATGGTTATTAGAGCGGGCTCAATAATGATGTCTAATTTTTTCTTATCACGGAGGATGGTAAAGGTAGTTTGGGGTTTACCGTGTTCATCCCTTCCAGATCCCGTAACAATGGAATGCTGCATTTCATAGAAATCACGTGCTGGGCGACCATCAATTGCCAGCACCTCGTCACCGGCTTGGATTCCTGCTTTGTAGGCAGGTCCCTCCACTTCGGTCTGAGGATCGAGCTGTAGTTTTTGGGATACATACCCAATTACTCTGGTCTGCTGACCCTCTGAAGATGGCTGCCCAATTTGCCAAAGCAAGGTGCCGATTGCGAGTGCGAATATTACGTTGAATACAGCACCTGCTGCAGAGACGATCACTTTATCCGTGTAGGTGATCTTGGGAAGAGACTCAGTTTCTTCTTCTTGGTTGTCTCCCTCGAGCCGTCCCATATCCGCCAGTTGAGGCAGTGCTACATAACCACCCAGTGGAAGAAGTGAGATGCGGAAGTCGACACCAGCCTTGTTCTTCCAGCCGAATAGTCTCGGTCCGAAACCGATCGAGAAGCGCTCAATCTTCAGCCCTCGCCATTTGGCAGCTAGATAGTGTCCTAATTCGTGTACAAATATAGACCCGCCGAAGAAGAGGATCAGTACAATGATTCCCCACGAGTTTGAGAATAAAGGTGCAAATGCTTCCATTTTTGGATGTTGTTATACTAATTCCTCTATGTAGGACTTGGCGAGATTGCGGGCAACCTGATCGGCGTCGAGGACTTCTTGCAGGTTTTCGGGATGTGTCGATGGGATTTGCTTCAAGGTGGATTCGATAATTTTGGGGATCTGGAGAAAGCCGATTTTTCGTTCGATGAAGGCATCGACCGCTACCTCGTTGGCCGCGTTGAATGCTGCGGGAGCAGCACCTCCAGCGTCTAAGGCTTCCCTAGCCAGTCTCAGGCAGGGGAAACGCCCTTCGTCAGGTGGTTGAAAGTCAAGTTTCAATATCTTTGCGAAATCTATGGTTTCTGATACTTTTTTGTAGCGATTCGGATAGAAGAGAGCGTTCTGGAGCGCGAAGGTCATATCTGGTGGGGAGAGTTGCGCGAGTATGGACCCGTCGATGTACTCTACCATTGAATGTACTACGCTCTGTGGGTGCACAACGACTTGAATCTTTTCTGGCTTAATATCGAACAACCAGTGGGCTTCGATGATTTCTAGTCCCTTATTTGCCATAGTGGACGAATCAATGGTCACCTTGGGTCCCATATCCCAGTTGGGGTGCTGTAGCGCTTGATCCGGTGTTATTTTAGACATCTCATCGGTTGAGGTGTCGCGAAAGCTACCGCCCGAGGCAGTAAGGATAATTCGATTGATCTCTTCAGGTTTGCCACTCAGGAGGCACTGCTGCAGTGCGTTGTGCTCACTGTCAGCGGGGATCAGGCTGGCACCATTCTGGCGAGCTTTTCGGGTGATTAGTTCTCCTGCCATTACAAGGATTTCCTTGTTGGCTAGAACAAGTTTTTGACCGTGTTCGATCGCTGCGAGAGCTGGGCGCAGTCCCGTCACACCAACCATAGCAAAGAGTGAATGGGTGACTCCTGGAAGACCTACCAGTTGGAGTAAGCCTTCCATCCCAGTGTAAAGATTGGTTCCTGATGGTAGGTTAGGGGAGTTCTTCGCCTTACTGAAGGCATTTTCGTCATATATCGCGACATGAGGAACATTGAACTCGCGTGCTATGGCTAGAAGCTTTTCAAAGTTGGTATTGCAAGCAACTGCCACAATTTGCATGCGGTCACGGTGTTGGCGCAGTACTTCGAGTGTACTTTCTCCGATGGAGCCAGTGGCCCCAAGTAGTACCAGTTTTTCGATTTCCTCGCTCATCGCTGGAAAATATCGAACTGGGTCACAAGCACATAAGCCAGCGGCGCTGCCAATATCAGGCTGTCTACCAAGTCAAGTGCTCCTCCAATCCCAGGGATGCCTTGTCCGGAATCTTTGACATTGGCTTGTCGTTTGAATGCAGATTCCAAGAGGTCGCCAATTTGCCCGATAATTGATAATGGGATTGCTAGCAAAGCGATCGTTGGCAAAGAGAACTTAAATCCAAGATCTAACTGATTCCCAAGCAACCCAACAAGATAGGCACCAATTACGGAGACAAGTACTCCTCCAATCGCTCCTTCCCAAGGCTTGGTTGGGCTT
>CAJWWL010000391.1 GCA_913048125.1 uncultured Opitutia bacterium
CCCGCCACATCCAAAGGCCCACCATGGACGCCAAGTAGTAGGATGCAGGGCACGACTAAAGGGTACATCTTCTTTGCAGGGACCTAGCCATAAATCCCAGTCCATGCCTTCAGGAAGTTTTTCGGCTGTAGGATAAGCGGAGCGTACATTACCATTGAAACCCCACCCCCGTGCAGGTCGGTCAGTCCAAGTGAGAACTTCCTTTACCTCACCTATGAGGCCAGCTTCGTACCACTCTTTTACAAGGTAAGCACCTTCAAAGGCATGACCTTGATTTCCCATCTGGGTAACTACGCCCTTCTCCTTCGCCAAGGATTGAAGTGTGCGTGCTTCCCAAAGTGAATGTACAAGAGGTTTTTCGACAAATACGTGTTTTCCCATGCTCATTGCCATGTAGGTGATGGCAAAGTGCGTATGGTCTGGGGTGCCTACGCCGACGACATCAATCTGATCACCCATTTCTTCCAGCATTTTGCGGAAGTCCTTATAGAATTTAGCTTGTGGGAATTTTTTCTTGGCACGTCCCCATGTGCCTGGATTACAGTCGCAGAGTGCAACCACATTGTTTCCTCCAGCACAGGCGTTTAAGTCTCCCCAGCCCATGTTGCCAAAGCCGACCCATGCAATATTGATTTTTTTCTCGTTGGCCCCAAAAACACTGCGAGGCAGGAAAGTTGGTACTGCGAGTGCCGATGCTCCTTTGATGATTGAACGCCGGGTTAGTGGCAGGGAGGTTTGATTGGGAGTTGAGTTCGTCATGGGATTTTCTTGTTCAGTGTTAAGAAGTTTTGAATTCTTTACATCCCAAAGATTATAAGTGTCAACGGGTAAGCTATAACCGATGCTGCTTTAGTACTTTGCTTGCGTCTAGTCTCTGATTTGGATTACGGATATTTTCATGAAGCTAAATTTTCTTTGCATTCTCTGCTTTGTCCTTTGTTTCGAGATGCGAGCTCAAACCCGAAAGCCAAATATCATTTTTGTGCTAGCGGATGACTTGGGATGGGCTGAACTGGGCTGTTATGGGAATTCCTTCAACGAGACACCTAATCTTGACCGTTTGGCAAAAGAGGGTGTTCGGTTTACCCATGCGTATGCTGCTGCTCCAGTATGTTCTCCATATCGTGCAGCACTTCTCACTGGGCAGCATCCTGCACGAATCGGTATCACAGACTATTTGCGGCCCAACTCCTCTAACGGTCTTCCTGTAAGTCATGTAAGCTTACCAGAAATTTTTGCTAAGCATGAATATGCAACGGGTATGGTCGGAAAGTGGCACCTCACTGGGTATGCGCACCACGAGGCTGAGTTCGAGTTGCGGCCCAAAGATCATGGGTTTGATTGGAATATCGGTAGTGAGGTCAAGGGAGTTGGAAATGGAGCCAATTTCTTTCCCTATGTTTTTCGAACACAACCTATCTCTTGGATCGATCTCCCTGAAAACAAACTTGGCAAGAATGAGTACCTTACAGACCGCCTTAACTACGAGGCTGTTGAGTTTATTGAGAGAAATCAGGATAAACCATTTTTTCTGTATCTCAGTCACTACGCTCCCCACACCATCCTAAACGGCCGTCCTGATCTGGTTGAAAAATACATTCGGAAGCACAAACCCGGTCCCAGTACCCGGGAGAATTGCTACCTCTGTGAAGATTCTGGGCAAAAGGGTAAACCTTGCTACCACTGGTCTAGTCATCACAATCCGCATCTTGCGGCTATGCTTGAAAGCATAGATGACGGTATCGGAATGATTGATCGTAAGCTACGCGAATTGGGCTTGGATCACGACACGATCTTCATCTTCAGTAGTGATAACGGTGGCGAAACTAACGTCACAACCAATGCTCCGTTGCGCGGCGGCAAAAGCCAGCTTTACGAGGGTGGAGTCCGCGTTCCATTGATTGTGCGCTGGCCAAATGGTTCCGTTCCTGCGGGTCGAGTGTCTTCTCAAGCCGTTGTAAACTATGATTTCTACCCAACTTTTATTGAAGCGGCCAAGATTTCTCCCGATCCCTCGCAAACACTTGATGGCGTATCTATTCTTAAAAACCTTCGCGATCCCGATAAGCCACCTCATCAAAGAGCGTTGTATTGGCATTATCCATTGGATCGTCCTCACTTTCTTGGCGGTGTCTCTAGTGGTTCGGTTCAAGAGGACACTTGGAAACTCATCGAGTTTTTCGATCCAGCTCGCAAGATAAAGCACGAGCTTTACAACCTGAATAAAGATCCGTCTGAAAAGACAAACCTTGCTGCCATTGAGCCTGAGCGTTTGAAGGACTTACAAACCAAATTGGCCGAATGGCGTAGGAAAGTGGGTGCGCGAATTCCCTCTCGGCCCTTGCTTGTCGAACCGCGTAACCTTCTCTTTGGCGACCACTTTTCAGAAGGCCAAGTAAGTAGTGGTTGGTTTTTCCAGAAGGAATGGGAGGTGAGTGACGGTTTCTTACGTCGTAATGAAATCCCTGGAGAGAATAAGCGACTGTTTTACAAGGAACCTGACTTCAAAGACGGCATGGTGCGTTTCGACTTCCAGTTTGATGGGGCATCAGATATTCGCTTGGTGACCGGATCCTCTGGGCATTACAATACTGTACTGCACA
>CAJWWL010000392.1 GCA_913048125.1 uncultured Opitutia bacterium
TAACCAGATCCTCACTGATAAAAAATCCTTCATTAATGACGAAGCAATCAAATTGATAGCAGGCTTATCATCATTCAAAGATATAGAAGAAGTATATGCTAAAAACTCTACGGTTAAAACACAGCTGTATAATATAATCAAAGACTACGTCTCAGAATACCTCTCAGAAAAAAACCTCATTTTAAGTGAAGACCTCACATTCTCAGTCCTAGCCGAAGAGTGGACTGTACAATAATAGATCATGGCCGAGGACCCCAAATCTACAGAACCGCCTAGCCCCGAAAATAAAGATTTTAAGGGCAGCGATTCAGCTGCAGAAAGGTCAATAGATCCAGAAGCTTCATCTCCCACGCGCAAGGAATCAACCGTTAGTCCGCAAGCTACTCAGGACGAGGGCCTGGGACAAGCAAAGCCCGTCAGGGAATCAGAAACTCTGGAGGCAGTTCGAGTGATCAGAGAGGGTGGGATCATCGGAGAAAAAGGTGCCGGTCAAGTTCAGGCGTTTGATTTTGGAGCTTCTTCGTTTTTAACGCAACGTGAGCTGCGGCAGATGCGCGAGCTTCTGGAAGGGTTTGTCAACGACCTTGCAGCCCGTTTGAGTCTCTTTCTTCGCATAGAAATCGATTTAACCCTCGAACAAGTGGAAGCATCAACGGTGAGAGAAGCGATGGGCCACATGAATAGCTCAACTCATTTAACACTGTTGCGAATGTCCCCTCTCAGAGGCCATACAGTGGTTGAAACTCCGCTCGATATTTCTTTAGCGATTGTCAATCGACTGCTTGGAGGAGGAGTCCAGATTTCGGAATCCCCGCGACGCCTAAATGAAGTAGAAATCTCACTAATGGATGATGTCATTTCCATCATAGGTTCGGAATGGGCCAACCTTTGGTGTGACTTTAAAGACATCCAATCAAGCATCGTAGGTCACGAGACAAATCCACAGTATCTGAGTGCTTTTTCTTTGGATGCTGCCGCGTTGCAGGTCGCGATTGATACCAAATTGGGCGACACCCAAGCGACGCTAAGGATGGTCATTCCGCGAATGACACTCGAGCCGCTCATCGGGACTTTGCGGGAAATAAAAGTCGACAGCCAGAGTATTGATACTTCGCAAAAAGGGACAGCTCCTCTTTGGGATGATCGCTTTGATGGTATCATGACTGAAGCTTATGCCTGGTGCCGAGGACCTAGTATCACCTTGAAGGAAATTGCTGATCTTAAAACCGGACAATTTCTTAGTTTTCAATCCAGTGCATTTAATGATGCCACTTTGCGTGTGGCCGAAAAAAACGCATTTAAAGGTAGCATTGGTAAAATAAATGACCAATGGGCTTTCAAAGTAGAGTGTAGGAATAACGAGGATACATAATATGGCGGAAACTAATGACCCACAACCCAAAGCAGATAACAATCTGGAGTTACTTTATAGCGTCCCGGTCGAATTATCGGTCCAACTTGGTTCCTGTATGATGCCAATGAAAAACGTATTGGAACTCACTCCTGGCACAGTCGTTCAACTTGATAAAAAAGCTGATCAACCCGCCGACCTCTACGTCAACGACAAGCTCATTGCTCAAGGAGAAATTGTCGTACTCGATAATACCTTTGGGATCAAAATAACTAAACTTGCCTGATATGTCTTATTCATGTTTTCGAATCAGCATCCTAACATTGCTTCTATTGCCCATTTTTGAAGTATTCGGGCAGGTCGAAGAACTCAAGCAAGCTACGCCCGGACTACAATCTGGTAATGATATGATGGTCAATTGGGTGAAGATGCTGGGATCGTTGGTAGTGGTTTTAGCTATCTTCTTCCTCGGCGTACTTTTATTTCGGAAATACGGCACTTTCCTTCAGCCAAGGAGAGGCACTGGTATGCTTCAGATCCTTGAGACCAAACCACTCAACCAGCGGAACATGCTTTATGTGGTAGAATGCATGGGAAATCGTTTTCTAGTTGCTTCGGGCCAGCAAGGGACTCCCAACCTGTTACCGATTCATGGGGCCTTGGAAGCATCGGACTTGGAAAGCACTCCTGAAACAGCTCCACTCAGTCCTGACTTTGCTGGGGTGATTTCCAAAGCACTAGTGGGTAAAGAATAGTTTTTCACCTCATGACCTCACCACCTCTCAACAATATTCTCAAACGAGGCCTATGGGCAGTTTTTTTCCTGCTCTCATACTTAGGATTAGAGGCTCAAGGCACAGGTGGAGCCACCATGCCATTCAGCCTTAATCTGGGCCTCAACCCAGCTACCGGACCAGAAGATGTGGATGTAAGTATCCAGGTACTTTTTATACTGACCATCCTAGCCCTTTCACCAACAATAATCCTGTTGATGACCAGTTTTACCCGAATCGTAGTCGTGCTTTCCTTCATCCGCTCAGCCATGTCCTTGCAATCGGCCCCGTCGAGTCAGATTGTGGTAGGCTTGTCCCTTTTCATGAGCCTTTTTGTCATGGCGCCGACCTGGTCAAAGATCCAAACTTCAGCTGTTGGTCCTTACTCGGAAAAACAAATAACCAGCACCGAAG
>CAJWWL010000393.1 GCA_913048125.1 uncultured Opitutia bacterium
TGGAGATCGTCAAACAGGGAAAACTGCAATAGCAATCGATACAATCATCAACCAAGCTAAGATCAACAAACAAGGCGAAGAATCAGGAAACCCCGACTTTCGTCCAGTGTACTGTATCTATGTTGCGGTTGGGCAAAAGAATTCAAATATTGCACGGACCATCAAAGTTCTTGAAGAAAAAGGAGCCTTAAAGTATGTAATCATTGTATCCGCACCCGCTGCCGATAATCCAGCCAACCAATACATCGCTCCTTATTCGGGTTGTGCCATGGGCGAGTGGTTCATGGAAAATGGTATGGATGCCCTCATCGTTTATGACGACCTTTCCAAGCACGCAGTAGCCTACCGCCAAATTTCACTCATTTTGAAGCGTCCTTCAGGAAGAGAGGCTTATCCCGGAGATGTCTTTTATCTCCACTCCAGGTTATTGGAACGCTCGGCCCGCTTGAATGAAGAAAGTGGAAATGGTTCCCTGACAGCACTGCCCATCATTGAGACACAGATGGGAGATGTTTCGGGCTACATCCCCACCAATGTTATTTCCATTACCGATGGGCAAATCTTTCTTGAGACCGACCTCTTCAACAAAGGCATCCGCCCCGCCGTGTCGGTCGGTCTTTCCGTATCCCGAGTGGGATCGGCCGCCCAAATCAAAGCTTATAAGAAAGTAGCCGGAAAAGTGAAGCTTGAGCTCGCTCAATTCAGGGAATTGGCCGCCTTCTCTCAGTTCGAATCAGATCTGGACGCATCTACCAAAGCCCGATTGGATCGGGGCGCTCGAATTGTGGAGATGTTCAAGCAGGTTGCCTATAATCCCATTCCCGTTGAAATCCAAACGGCTCTAATGTGGGCTATGCAAAACAACTTTTTCGATTCAATTGAGGTTGCCAAAATCAATTCTGCGGTGACCAGCCTCCAAGAACACATGTCCGCACAAGGAAAAGAAGTGTGCGATCTCATTTACAGCACCGGAAAACTCGAGGAGGAAACCGAACAAAAACTAAAAACGGTGGTCGAGGATTGGAAGAGAACCTTCTCCTGAGCAACTAGGTTTTGATTCTCTCATAAGTTTTAAGCTCAATGGCCAACACCAGAGACATTCGAATCCGAATCAAGGGCGTAAAAAGCACCCGGCAGATCACCCGTGCCATGCAAATGGTTGCGACCTCGAAGATGAAAAAGGCTCAGGACCAAGCCTTGGCAGGAAGGCCTTATGCCGGAGTCATTAACAAAATTCTGGCCCATCTTTCTCAAGATGAGACCGAACTCGATGAGTGTCCTTTATTGAAAGTCCGCGAAGTTAACCGAGAGATTTGCATTGTCATTTCAACTGACAAGGGGCTTTGCGGTGGTCTTAACTCGAATCTCATGCGTTCAGTGATGGATGAGTCATCTGATAATACTTCTTATGTCACTATTGGAAGTAAGGGTCGTAGCGCTTTAGCACTGGCACAGAAGGATCTGCTCGCAGACTTTCCAGTCAGTGATCCTGTCACATTCAAAGAAATTAGTGCAGTCACTAAATTTGTAATTGAAAAATTCGAGGCTGGCGAAGTGGATCGTGTTCGAGTCGCCTTTACAAACTTTGTCAATACCCTTAGCCAGAAGCCTTGGATTAGGACTCTGCTGCCTGTTGAAGATTCATCTATTACTGAAAAAAAGGAATACGAGGGAATGGAGGACGGCGATGATCTTTCAGAGGTATATGATGTGCCTGAAGGTGGATACATTTATGAGCCGGATTCGACCAAGGTCTTTAATGAAATATTACCGCACTACCTAAAGTACCAACTGTATCAAATGGTTTTAGAAGCTCGTGCGTCTGAGCATTCAGCTCGAATGGTTGCTATGAAAAATGCTACCGAGAATGCTAAAGAAATGATTGATGAATTAACACTTCAATATAACAAAGTGCGTCAAGCAGCTATAACCAGCGAGCTTCTTGAGATTACTACTGCCCAGCTGGCCCTTGAATAATTTTAAACGTAACTGAGACACATTAAATTTAAATATCATGAGTGATAATACTGGAACCATTGCACAAGTTATTGGACCTGTGGTCGATGCTGATTTTTCGAAAGCGGGCAATCTACCCAAAATCTATGACGCTTTAGAGATTGAATACGAGGTTTATGGCAAGCCAACCAAGCTTGTTTTGGAAGTTCAGCAACACCTTGGAGATAAGTGGGTACGTGCTGTAGCGATGTCATCATCAGAAGGATTAAAGCGTGGCATGCCTATCAAAGACACCGGAGCACCAATTTCTGTCCCGGTTGGAGATGAGGTCTTAGGCCGTATTTTCAACGTTACAGGTGACCCAGTTGATGAGCGTGGTGACGTTAAAACTGATAAGCGCTATCCAATTCATAGATCTGCTCCACCTCTTACCGAACAAGATACCTCGGCTACGATTCTTGAGACTGGTATCAAGGTTATTGACCTTATCTGTCCTTTTACCAAGGGTGGAAAGGTTGGATTATTTGGTGGTGCTGGTGTTGGTAAGACCGTTGTTATCATGGAGCTTAT
>CAJWWL010000394.1 GCA_913048125.1 uncultured Opitutia bacterium
TGATGGGGCATCGGATATTCGCTTGGTGACCGGTTCCTCTGGGCATTACAATGTTGTACTGCACATTCGTCCTGATCACTTTTATCTTCAGACGGCTTCAGATCCCAGAGGGCCTTGGTTTAGCATGAGGCACGGAGAATGTTCCTACCAATTTGAGCCAGAGAAATGGTACACGATGACAATTGAGTTCATCGGCGACGAAGTTGTGGCTCACCTCAGTGACAAACACCTCGTCTACGCCAAGCATCCAATTATCCATCAAGAACGCACTTACTTTGCTCTGCAGGTCGATCAAGCAGGTGCGAGATTTGATAATCTGCAAGTGTTCCAAGTTGGTCGTCATAGAAACTATGCTGATAACCTAATTGCCCTAAAAAAGATTGAAGGTAAATTTCCCGTTACAAAGACTGTTGAGGTTGAGTATGAGACTCGCAAACGTAACGCTCATGCGCGTCTCCATCTTGAAGATCCGTCATACAGAAAACTTGTAAATACAGTAGAAGCCCTCGACATGGAGAAGGTCGATCGGTTTCCAGCAGTTTACAGTTCCCATAAGGCTTTTCGGAAAAAGATTACTGCTCTACGAAAGAAACTGCACGCCGAAGACCCTGTCTACAAAGATACTCTTTTTGCCACATTTCGTGCGAACCGAGCTATGGAATCCTATCTCCTTGAAAAAGAGCCCTCGATTAATGATCAGCCAACAACGGGACGAAAAGCTGCGCTTGAGCGCGCTAGTGTAAAGTATAAGAATACCCCTGTTTACAAGAAGCTTGCCGATGCTGCGCAGTCGGCACAAGCCAAGCTAGAAAAAGAATACCCCCAGCTTTTTATTTCGGACGAGGAGATCAAAGCTAAACGCGATGCTGCACGTAAGGCCCTTAAGAATGATTTAGAGTTCAAAGCCCTTTCAAGCAAGCGAGCCGAGGCGTACAAGGCTCAGCAGGACTACCTACATCACAAAGATACGCGTCTCGCCGAACTTCTCAATCGTCTAAAGCAGAACAACTCTGAAAAGTAATGGCTGGTTTTTAGTTTTTCTCCATTCCTTTGAGAAATTCTTCACGAAGGGACTTTAGGCGTTTAACCGTCTCTGGATACTTCTCAGCGAGGTTATCCATTTCAGAGACTTCCTTTTCGAGATTTGCCAAGAAGATCTTGTCGGTGTTTTTAATGGGTGCCTTGTTGGAGTTGTCCTTTGGGTTGCCAAGAAGTTTCCAAGCACCTTCGCGCACTGCCCACTGGTTACCCAGTTGCCAGTAGAAGCTTTTATGTGGGCTTGGTTCTTCCTTGGCTCTGAGGACGCGTGAGAGACTTTTGCCATCAAGCTTTCGTTTTGGAAGAGGTACGTCGCAAAGATCAGAAAGCGTAGGTAGCCAGTCGCAACCAGTAGCCATTTGTGCACGGACTTCACCTTTGGGTAGGCCTCCCGGCCATGAGATTATGGAGGGGACGCGTATCCCACCTTCAAATAGGCAGCCCTTGGCGCCCCTGTAGGGCCCTGCGTTGCCTCCGCCACCGAAAGTTCTAGATTCAGTGGAATGTCCATGGTCAGACTGCAGGATTACGATCGTGTTCTCGCGAAGCTGCTCCTTTTCCAAGTGGTCAACAACTTCACCAATAATCTCATCCATGCTGGAAACGAATGCTGCGTATTTGTTTCGGGGGTGGGGGAGCTTGGCATTCTCATAGTAGCTACGCCATTTGTCTGTGCCTTGGAGAGGGTAATGAGGCCAATTAATCGCCCAATAAAGGAAAAATGGGTTGCCGGAGGTCTTGGATCGATCGATGAATGCCTTGGCCTCTCGAACCATAGAGTTCCCAAAGTATGCACCATCTTCCCAAATCTCCTTACCATCACGCCATAGATCATGTCGGTTGGGTGGGACCCAGTAAAAGAAGTGCGAGTAGTTATCGATGCAACCGCCCATATGACCGTAGGATGAGTCAAAGCCCTGGCCATTTGGCATAGTCTCTGGTGTGTAGCCCAAGTGCCATTTCCCAACATGTCCAGTTGTATAACCGGCGGATTTAAGCATTTCAGCGATGGTGATTTCCTCCTTTGGCATTCCCGACTTGCCAGGGTGGGAGGATACATTGCCGGGTACCCCTGCGCGGGCTGGGAAACGTCCCGTGAGCATGCCAGCTCTAGATGCTGAACAAATTGCAGATGGGGAATACATCTGCGTAAACCGAATTCCTGTATTCGCTAATTTATCGTGTGCTGGTGTAACAAGATCTTTAGAACCGTAGCATTTCGCATCTAGTGTGCCTTGATCATCTGTGTAGATGATAATGACATTGGGACGCTCCTTAGATGTTTGAGAAAATAGCTGGATTTGGCTATCTGTTGTGAATAGCAAGATTACAAGAATTGTAAGCGCCCTGAAAAAGTTCATCATTTTTATGACTCTTGTCTCAAACTAATTGAATACAATCCAAATATGAGTTGTTAGAATTAAAAAAGGGGCGTGCGGTCTCCCTATACCACACGCCCCATATTTGTCTGCTTTTTC
>CAJWWL010000395.1 GCA_913048125.1 uncultured Opitutia bacterium
CTCTATAGGCAGGATTGTGGCTGTACACCCAGAAGGTTCCATAGTCGGTCTCTTTGGTCTCACGGTTACGGATGCCGGGCGTTTCAATACGTAGCTGTTTGTTGTCCCAAGGTCCTTTGACTCGTATGTCCTTCACTTGATCCTTTCTCTTCAAGGGGATGTGGTACGGATGTGTCTCTGTTCCCTCATCCGTTCTTACTGCAACACTGTAAGCGGCAAACTTATCCTTGATTTCGTCAGGATTGTCGTCTGGGCCAGGGGTATAAATGGCAGGAACATTGATTCTGCTGTTGTATCGAGAAGGGAACTTAATTCCCGGAGGATCCTTGATTCCACCCTCGACGCTTACCTTGTCGTCTTCGCATTCGAACTCCACATCGAAGGCAACATCATCGGCAAACTTCCCTTGAAGCCTAAGTTCCAATGGGGTTGATGACACGACAGGTTGAGGTGAGGTTTCAAATGATATGACATCTCTCCTTGTATGTCTGCCAATGTTTTTTTGTGTGTAGTAGCAATAGAGGCCTGCTGTTAAATGCTTGCCGACTCTTGCGCCAGACTCGTCCTTGGGGAAAATGATAAGGAAGCCTTTGGAATTTAGCCCTGCATCGTAAAATGGTCCTTCATAGACTGTGTTGTAGCCTTTCCACTTGCCGTCACGAAAGACGGAAAGTTTGTTGGCTTCAGCCTCAGTAACCGTGCCGGAACCCTTCTCTTTGGAAGCTTGTGAGTTGTGCCATGTCTTTAGGAGTCCACGATCCGCTTCCACAAGAAGTCGCAAGGATATATTCATTTCGCGGCCATTGATTGTCTTCAATTTGACCATTCCTTGATCGAGATCGAGGTCGACAACTGATGCTTCCATCTTGGATCCCGCAGTACTGGTCCATTGTCGGGGTTTTGATAGATCTACACCCTTATTCTTGCTGCCTCCTTTGTTTGGCTTGGGCGCAGCAGATGGAGCATCGGGTGGGGCAGCAGGTTCTGAAACTTTTGGCGGGTTGGCTTCGTGCCATTTTTTGAGAAGGTCACGGTCTGCCTCGACGAGAAGTCCGATAGCAATGTTGAACTCTTTACCATCCGCTGTCATGAGCTTAACTGTGCCCTTCGTGACGTCGAGACTCACTAGTTTGGCCTCTAATTGACTCCCGGAGGTGCTCGTCCACTGACGGAGTTCAGACAAGTCCTGAGCTGGAACAAATGTTACCAACGTAAGAAAAACTAAAATCTGTTTGAAGGTATTCATGGATGGACTGATACAAGACTTCAGACGACTTTGTCCAGCCAAGTATCAGCAGCTGGGATTTTACGCTTGGCCCATTTTCTATCCTAGGCCTTTATCGATACCCTGCTGATAAACCAACCCTCAAAAAGGAATTAAGCTATGTGCTCACCTGCTATCATCGAACACGTTAAGAAACGAATAAGCCGTCGGAACTTGCTCAGGGGAATAGGTGTTACCGGTGCCGCTGGTGCGGTCGGCTGTGTTAACAGAAGCTCATCTGAAGGAGGTATTGGTAAAAATAGTTTACCTGATTCAGTATCGTTCTCGAGGGTTGTAGACCTAAGTCACACCCTTCATCCTGACTTTCCAGCATGGTTCCAGGGCGGCGTTGAGATGACAACTCGTGGTAATCGTACTTTTGTTCCTCCTGCAATTGTAGACGTTAAGCCTGTCTTCGAGTGGGAACATGAAAAAGTGAATCTGAATCAGATCACCTACTGGGAGCATGTGGGTACGCACATGGATGCGCCCTCACATTTTTCGGAAGGGAGCACTGTTGATGAAATTCCTGCCGAGGATCTCGTTCTTCCATTGGCAGTAGTTGATATTAGAGATCGTGCTGCGCAAGATCCTCTCGCCTTGCTCACGCTCGAGGATCTCAAGGAGTGGGAATCTCAGAACGGGCGAATTCCCGAGCGGGCCTGCGTTGCCATGGATAGCGGTTGGGCAAAGCATGTAGATACTCCTAGGTACAAGAGTCTGGATGCAGAGGGTAAGCATCGCCAACCAGCTTTTCACATAGATGCGGTAGAGTTTCTGATGGAGGAACGTAACGTAGTTGCACTGGCTGTGGATACCTTCTCTTTCGATAATCAGCATTCACCGGGAAGCGATGTTCACTACAAATGGTTGGGCGATGACCGTTGGGGCATTGAAAACGTGAATAACCTTGGTGACGTGCCTCCAGTAGGTGCAACAGTTGTTGTGGGACAGCCCAGTATTAAGGGTGGTTCTGGCGGGCCCAATCGAGTCTTAGCACTAGTTTAGCTTACGCAGACTGTCTTCTACTTCTCGTAATCAGCGATGGAATGTAACTCTCGCTGGTGCGGATGGATTCTACTGTTGTTCTTTATACGTTATTAGTTTTTAACATAGCTAATTATATTCCTCGTATTCCCCCATGGAAGAATTAACTAGGCTTATTATTGAGCGTGTCTCCAAGTTGGAGACTTTAGATTACTTCACACTTGGAGTGAACCTGCTCTTATTCCTGTTGTCTAG
>CAJWWL010000396.1 GCA_913048125.1 uncultured Opitutia bacterium
TATTGTTCAACTAGTTGTGTTCGTAAAGCTGTTTCATCTAAATTATCTGCCATGTATATCTCCAGAGATTAGTTTCTTGAGTTATTAAATTTGGGTATCTGCTTGACGCATTCGGTCGAGCGCTGTGAAAAAAAATTCTTCGTTACCAAGGCCACCAGCTTTGGTTACTATCGACATAGGATCTGAACTTGCCTCATGGCAGTATCCACCCGCTAGGTTGTCAAATGACGATACCTGCACTTGTCCGATATCTAAAGACTTGAAAAACTGGCCTGATGTCTCTCCACCAGCAACCACAAACTTTCTTACCCCCAGATCTTTTAGGGCGGCAGCACTTTTTCCAAGGATCTCGTCAGCCAAAGCAGCAGCCCCATCCCGACCAAGTATTTCTTGGGCTCGCTTAACTCCATCCACATCAGCTGAAGTCGATACGCATATGGGGCCTTTTTTGATATTAGTCTCTGCCCAATCGATGATTTTGTTTAGAAACCTTGAGTCATCCATTGCTTCTAGTAAGTCGACTCTAAAAACCGGGTGCTGTTTTTCAAAGTGACTGACCTGTCGCTGGGTATTGACCGCGCAGCTTCCCGCAATAATGGCCTCATGTCCCGGAGCTGGAGGCAGCAGAGTACGCTGAATCACTTCCCGTTCATTGGTTAACCAGGTGCGCGCTAAAAACATAGGAATTGCATCGGCCCCGCTGGTTAGCGGCCAATCCGATGTAAGTTCTGCGATTCGGGTAACGTCCTCATTATCAACAGCATCAACAATGAATAAATTCTTACCATCTTTTATTTGCTTGGAGATGTAGTCATTGCAAGCTGACTTTCCTGCTACCAATTGCCCATGTGGGAGAAGACTCACCTTCGATTTACATTGTGCTTGCAGTACTTCAACAAGGTTTGAATTCGTCATAGGTGTTACTGGGTCAAAGCGTTTCCCAGATTCACCTAGCATTGTGCCACCTAAAAACATTCGCCCCTGAAATATAGTAATCGAGTACTCTGGGAATGCAGGGCAGAAAATGACTCGATCAGTTTTAGTGGTTTCCATAAGGGCTTCACCGATAGGGCCAATATTGCCATCATTCGTAGAATCAAAGGTCGCACAATACTTGTAGTAGATTCTCTTTGTTTTTTTATCGAGCAGACCCTGCGCAGATTTTTGTGCGTCTGCCGCTGCTTCTTTCGACGGGATGAGGCGAATCTTTCTGCCTATAACAACAGCTTCAGCATCATGACTAAGGTTATCGAGTGCTTCTACTGAGGTTACGAGCGGACAGCGGACTCCTTCCCTCTCAAGTAGGCTGGCAACCATCATACCCCCGGTGAGATCGTCCGCAATTACGCCAAGTTCAAGCATTTCGTTTCTCCTTTTTCCCCATTCGCGAAGACAGGTCATGATATCAGCTTTATGATTCGAGACTATACGTAGATCAAGGGAAAAAACCCTTCATTTCCTTTATTTCTCTGTCTGTTGTCTCCTGTTATCCTTGAGTGAAATTAGTTCTTGGTGAAATGATGCAGGAATTGCTTGTTACTGCTGATGACCGAACCGGTGCTCTCGAAATCGGTGGAGTCATTGCTGGCCCTGATTTTTCTGTTCCTGTAGGTCCAGAAGCAAAGAGTGATATTTGTTGTGTGGTTGATACATGTACCCGTCATTTACCACCGGAGGATGCTAAACGAATTACTTACGAGAAGCATCTTTTAGAGGCTCGGTTCCATTGCCATAAAATGGACTCTGGTCTGCGAGGCAATTGGCCTCATGAAATAGAGGCGCTTAATGAATTAGGCTACTCTGTTGCGTTGGTTCCCAGCTATCCGGACGCTGGAAGGCGATGTGACGGTGGCACTGTCTATATTCAAGATGTGCCTGTTTTGGAATCCCCATTTGGTCAAGATCCTCTTACGGCACCTTGCAGCAGTCGACCAGACGAAGTAATGGAAGAGGCTGGATGCTCACTTAAGGATACTGTCATTTGGGATGCGAATGATAATACGGAGCTTAAAAAGGCGATATCACGGTGTCGTGAGGAAAATCGAGTTTTGGTAGGTCCGACCGGAGCAATTGGCTCATATGCTGAGACAATTTTCCCGGATCTCAAAACGCAAGTACAGCAAATCGAGACTCCTGTTCTGATTGTATGTGGGAGTTTGAATTCGCTCAGCCGAAAGCAGATTAGTAACCTTACTTGTCCAGTATTTGGAGTCTCCGATACCCTGGATGTTGAAGAGGTTGCTATTTTAGAGACCTCGTTTCGGTCGGGTCCTGTTTCTTCAGTTGAAGCAGCAGAAACTGCTCAAGCCATCGCTAAAAAAGTTCGCGGAGTTCAATATCAGACTTTATTCGTTATAGGCGGAGATACGGCCGGCGCAATAGTAGGAAATCGAACACTGGAGGTATTAGGAACCGTAGATACGGGCATACCGATTGCTAAGCTTGATGATTATTTAGTTCATGACTTAAGAATCAGTTATCTTATCAAATCAAATCTTTTTAGGGA
>CAJWWL010000397.1 GCA_913048125.1 uncultured Opitutia bacterium
GCTTCTGACCCTTATGTCAGCGCAAGGGAAAACCAATTCCCCAGCGACTTCCCTAAAATCCAAAAGGCTACAGATGCCACAAAGTTAGGCGACATGATTATGGTCTCACCCGCTGGCATCGCTTGTAAGGAGGACACACGGACGCCATGCTCACAGAAAACAACGTAAGATCTGATAATTCTAAAGCGAAGGCAGTGTATGTATTAGGCAAAACGACTCAACTTCCGGAAACCTTCTTCTTTCAAAGAACAGAAAGCCTAGATGAACTCCAATAGGGTTATGGTTTCAATCTAGAGTTAAGCTTTTCCTGCAACTCGGCAGCCTTGCCCTTGTTTGTTTCTGCAAGATTGCGGGTTTCGCCTTCCGGACTAGAATGGTCGTAGAGTTCTAGATGACCATTACGGTGAGCAATCAGTCGGTGTTGACTCGTTCGGATCGTCTTTGCACCACCAGTGTAGGAGATAGCTGAATGACCAGAAGCAGTTGGGTCTTCGAGAATGGGCCTCAATGAGACGCCTTGCAGGTATTTTGGAACTTCGAGTCCTGCGAGGTCACAGATAGTGGGAAAAATGTCTAGGGTTTCTACAATAGAGCTACTCGGTGTACCAGCTTCCTTAACTTCTGGGTGAGAGATTATGCGTGGAGACCGTAAAGATTCCTCAAAAAGAGCGTGCTTACCCCAGATCGCATGTTCCCCGAGATGCCAACCATGGTCCCCCCACAAAATGATCAGCGTATCTTCTCGAAGACCGAGAGCATCGAGACGCCCAATTAGACGTCCCACAAGCGCGTCGGCATAGGTCACACAAGCTGCGTAGTGCTTTCTGCAAAGCTGCGCAAACTCAGCATCTGTATTCGGATTACGCTGCCAGCGGTTGTATTTCATGAACTCCCCAGAACCATGCCAGGTGGTTCGACCTTGAGGCTTGTTGGGGTGGGCAACGGGTGGCAGTTTGATGTCTTGATAATGCTTTAAATACTTTGCTGGTGCTCCAAATGGAAGATGCGGACGAATGATACCTACGGCTAAGAAGAACGGGTTTTCCTCTGCGTCACTTCCTAGTTCGTTAAGTTGTTTCAGTGCTTCATCTATGATTAACCCATCAGGATAGGCAGTGTCAGGGCCATCAAAAGCCTGGTATACGTCCATGTCCTTGGCGTTTCGGCGAATCTCACCATTTGCAAGTCCATGCATGACACCTCGTGGATGCTGCCAAGCTCCAGAAGGAAGAAGGTGTCGGTCCCATGAGTTTGGCATTTCCGGCTGAAGGTCATGGCCCCAATCCCTACCTCCTCGTCCACCAGGATGGTGTGAGACCTTACCTACCGAGACCGTGGTGTAGCCATTCTCCCGAAACCAAGCCGGAAAACTTGGATGCTTTATGGATCTTGCACGACTGAACAACGCACCATTACCGGAGGAGCCGTAGCGCCCTGTGAGGAGTGTAAAACGAGAAGCCCCACATGTGGGTGCTTGTACATAGTGGCTGAAAAATGGGCGGCCTGCAGCTGCGAGACGATCGATATGTGGCGAATGGATGTAGTCCACTCCAAAGGATTTGAGTTCAGGCCGCAGGTCATCTATGCAGATCAGTAATACGTTGGGCTTGTCTGCAGCGTTGAGCAAACAAGCAGACAGCAAGAGGAGGAGGGCCTTTAAAGTCTTCATTAACGCAGTACAGTTTTTCGGATCAAATCATCAACGAGCTTTCCATAGGGTCGTGTGTTATGCCCTGAACCTGAAAGCTTGTAGTGGCGAACACGTGCATCAGGATAGTCATATAAGATAAAACCATCGCTGACTTCCCTACCCTTGGCGTCTGGAATTCTGGCTCCTTCGAACCCGAAGGCTTTTGCCCAAGCATAGGCAGTATCTTGGGCGGAAACGTGAGCAAACTTACCACTGCGCAAACCACCATTGTACGGCACGACCTTATCTTCGGAACCATGAAAGTAGAGAACTTCGGGACCTGGATTGGCCGGTTTCTTGGGAATGTCGTACAGATTGCTGGAATTAGAGGAAACCCAAAAGCTATCATCATGGTATTGTTTTTCAATGAGACTAGCTACCAACTGGATTACAGCCCGGTAAGGATGCTCTTCCATTTCAATCATTATTCGGTTGATCATTCCTGCTCCATTTGAAGAACCAATCAGCACTAAGTTCTGCATGTCAGCCTGAGGATAATTCTTTGGGATGCGCTTAAGAATTTCCTTAAAGAAAGCCACGTCTGGGGCTTCAGAGCGTTCACCAAAAATATTCCATGAACGCTCGTAACCCTGAGGCGCAAGGAAAAGTATGTTTTCAAGATAACCAAACCGTCCTAAAGAACGCGACGCTTGCCCGCCATTTCCATGAAAATATATGACGACGGGAACCTTACCGTTCACCTTCTTTGGTTCACGCACGAAGACTTCACGGTCATAACCATTGGATTCTTGATGCCATATCTGCCTGATG
>CAJWWL010000398.1 GCA_913048125.1 uncultured Opitutia bacterium
CACGGTGTTTATGGCAGGGTCAAAATCATGTAGGTTCCCTATCTGGAAGCGTAGAGTATTTCGTAAATTTCTGTAGGCCAGAGCTACTTGTTTAAAAATTTCTTCAGAAAGAGGAATGTCACCGCGAAAGTCCTCAGAACAGATCCAAAGTCTTAGGATATCAGCGCCAAAACGATTAACATAACTGTCAGCTGTTTGTGGTTTCCCATCACTTTTTGAGATCTTCTTTCCGTCTCCAGCAACAATAAAGCCATGAGTGATCACTTGGCTGTAAGGGGCCTTGCCATCAGCAATCATCGCAGTCCATAGGGAGGATTGGAACCAACCACGATGTTGATCGCTACCTTCAAGATAGAGGTCTGCGGGCCATTTTAGATCATCTTGTTTCTGGAGCACTGCTCTGTGGCTACAGCCAGAGTCGATCCAAACGTCTAATGTGTCAGTACCTCGACGCAGATCTTTCCCTTGCCATTCTCCAGGGAGATCTACGCCTTTGAGGATATTTTTAGCCTCACCATCGAACCAGAAATTAGTTCCTTCGGAATGAACTTTATCTGCGATCTCTCGGATTACGCCTGCATCAAGGTAAGCCTCTCCATCTTCATCGTAAAAAGCTGGAATTGGTACACCCCAAGAACGCTGGCGACTGATACACCAGTCAGGTCTTGTCTCTAGAGATCCTTGGATTCGTCGCTTGCCAAACTCTGGAATAAATCTAACTCCGTCAGCAGCGGCAACAGCTTTTCCTCTTAGGTCGTCCTTATCGAGCGAGACGAACCATTGATCCATGGCCCTGAATACCACGGGAGTTTTTGACCGCCAGCAAAACGGGTAGCTGTGCTTGTAGTTTTCGGAATAGAGAAGAGAACCGGTAGCATGAAGAATCTCTAGCACTTTGTCATTAGCTTCACAGCGTCCAGACTTTTCTGCTACAGTTAGCCCCACTAACTCGGTGGGTATTCGGCCATCGTCGATGTAACGTCCATTGTCGCCGACAGGGCAGTAGATCTCAAGGCCGTGTTTTAGTCCGGTAATGTAATCATCCATTCCATGTCCGGGAGCAGTATGAACACATCCAGTTCCGGAATCAGTGGTAACATAGTCCGCTGTCAGCACTGGGCTGCTGTGCTTCATGAATGGATGGTTGGTAACAAGACCCTCCAGCTCTAATCCTTTAAATCGCTTACCCTCTGTCGCTCCATCCAGTTCACAGTTTTCAATAAACGTAGCAGCCAATGCCTTAGCCACTATGTAGCTTCTTTCTCCATGTTTTACTGCTACATATTCAACCTCAGGGTGTACCGCGATGGCTAGATTTGCAGGAAGTGTCCATGGAGTGGTCGTCCATATAACCATACCAGCCTCACCATCGAGTCCAAGTCTGGTGGCATCCTGCAGCGCGAAATTTACATAGACTGAAGTACTTTTGTGTTCGTGGTATTCAACCTCAGCCTCTGCCAGAGCAGTTTGGCAGGGTATGGACCAGTAGACTGGCTTCTTACTTCGGTAAACAAGACCCTGCTCAACAAACTCGGCAAATGTGCGCAATATGGTAGCTTCATATGCTGGGTCCATAGTGCGATACTCCCTATTCCAATCTGCTAGCACGCCTAGTCGACGAAATTGTCGACGTTGAATATCGATGAATTCTTCTGAGAAATTGGCGCAAGCTTCGCGCAATTCTGCTGGTGAGGCATCGCGCTTTTCTTTGTTTAGGTTTTTTGCAACCTTATGCTCGATAGGTAATCCGTGGCAGTCCCAACCCGGAACATATGGTGCGCGGAAGCCTTGCAGTCCCTTGTACCGTAAAATGGCGTCCTTGAGGGTTTTATTTAAGGCTGTGCCAATATGTACGTCACCATTGGTGAATGGTGGTCCATCATGAAGGATGAAAGATTCACCTTGAGCATTTTTTTCTTGAACCTTTCCATAAAGGTCAAGCTTGTCCCAGTGCTCAAGGCGTTGGGGTTCTCGTTCAACCAAATTTGCCCGCATTGGGAAATTGGTTTTAGGAAGATTGAGGGTGTCTTTGAGGTTTGTGGCCACGGGCAGGGAAAGGTTTGATCGTGGGTTTTAATGTTTCAAGAAGCCTCGGAGTCAAGGACGGAGGTCTGTTCACACTTCAACATTTTTCCATTGTCAACGACTAGAGGGGGTGGATGCTACCGCCGTTTCGATATCATGGAATCATTACAAGAGTTAGCAGGTGTCCATTATTGGTTGCTTGCCGTTACGATGCTACTTGCAGGATTGGTTCTCCTGACTTTTGGCGGCGACTGGCTTGCAGATGGGGCAGCCTCTTTGGCTGCGAATCTTCGCATAGAGCCCGTTGTCATCGGTATCACTGTAGTCTCAATCGACACATCTGCTCCAGAGCTTTTTACTTGCTTGATTGCCAGTTTTCGGGAGGGCGGAGATAGCCTTGCACTCGGAAATATCGGA
>CAJWWL010000399.1 GCA_913048125.1 uncultured Opitutia bacterium
CAATGGAAAGGCCGCGCGCAATTGTACAGGCCTGAGCAAGAGAATGTTTATCGATGGTTGTTGTATTAAAATTTCGCATTTTTCCAAATTCGAGCCTTGTGTTCAAGCCTTCCTTTGGACGCGTGGGATTAGGGTGAAATTGTGTAGTTTAGATCCGTGCTTTAGTTGAGCTCAATATCCTCGTCAGTGAGTCCACCCTTGAGTTGGCTCAATAGCTGCAATCGGTCATTCTCGATTCGCATCAGATCAATGAACAGTCGGAAACGTTCGCAGGTATCCAAAGTTTCCAGAAGCTGTTGCTTTTCATCCATGTTCTTGCACAGCGTGAATGCTGATATATCTAAAAAAGTCTCAGGTTCCTCAATTTTTTCAAGGAATTCCATTACATGATCTGGAATAGGGCTGCCAAGATGGCGGGAAAGTTGGATGGCGCCTGTGAGGTTGTTGCGAAGGCTGACCAATTCACTAGGCTCCTTAGCAGGCGAGCTTTCAAGAACTTCGATTTTTGCCATGCGGTAAGGGTCTTCGAACATTACTCTTTTGATACGGACCCGCGTTAGCCCCTGTAAAACAAGGTTAGAGCTACCATCTTCATTCTCGTGGCAGGCGCGTATGAGTCCAGCCACTGCGGTGTCGTAGTATGGTTCGTGTTCAGTTTCTTCACGGGCACGCTCCAAGCATGCGACTGCGAACACTCGTAGACCCTTAAGCGTGTCTGAGACCATTTGCTTGTAGCGCTCTTCGAAAATGTAAAGAGGTAGCATTGCCTTAGGGAAAAGAACGGTTTCTGGCAATGTCATTACCGGAACGGTATCTGGGATTTCAATGGGGTTCTCCATGTCTTTCAGATCAATTCAACATACAAGCTAGTCTCGCCATGCTTCTGGAGTCAAGAGGGTACGTTCATGCTCCGAATTCTCTGAATAATACACCGCGAGACGAAAACACGGCAAACGATTATCAGGCAGGGAACTAGTGTCTCGTAACCGAAGCAGATCCTCAACAAGGACTTCTGGAGCACGTCCCTGAAGCTCATACACCTCGCTAAAACCGAGATCAAGTAGGTCTCGGGCGGCCTCTACATACATTCCTGGTATGCGCATGAATGGCGAAGCTAGTGCTGCACGATCTACTTTTTTCTTTTTCTTTGGCATGCCTTTTGGATCTCCCTGTAAAAGCACTTATCCGAAATCTTGTTGCAAGCTGTAAAGTGATGATGCTGATGTTGTCACAGTACGGCCAAGGTGAGACAAAAGTGTGACATTCTGGCTTATTTCGACGCAATTCCGAACTTAATTTAAGACGATTTTTAAACCGATAACTTGGTTAGAATTGGCTCCAGTAAAAGGATGGTGAGTCAAAACGCTTAGATTGGTACATCGATTGCTGGCTGCCTCCCATGAGTAAAGTCATAGGCATCGACCTAGGAACAACCAATTCTTGCATGGCCGTCATGGAAGGCGGCGAACCAGTGGTCATTCCCAACTCCGAAGGCGCACGCACAACACCTTCCATAGTTGCCTTCGCCAAGAATGGCGAACGCCTCGTGGGGCAAGCTGCTAAAAGGCAAGCTGTTACTAACCCAAGCAATACTGTTTTTTCAGCAAAGCGCCTCATCGGGCGCAAACAGTCAGAAATCACAGAAATCACAGACACTCTTCCCTACGATGTAGTCGACGGGAAGAATGGTGATGCGTACATAAAAGTCGAGGAAGAGGGGAAATCTGAGACCTATGCACCAGAGCAGATTTCAGCAATGGTGTTACAGAAGCTCAAGGCTGACGCAGAAGCCTACCTTGGCGAGGACGTTACCCAAGCGGTCATTACAGTTCCTGCTTATTTTAACGACGCACAACGCCAAGCAACCAAAGATGCTGGGAAGATCGCTGGACTCGAAGTTCTCCGCATCATCAACGAACCTACTGCTGCTTCGCTCGCATATGGTCTTGAGAAAAAGGATGACCAGACCATCGCAGTTTTCGATCTTGGCGGTGGCACCTTCGACATTTCTGTACTCGACCTTGGTGATGGTGTCTTTGAGGTCAAAGCCACCAACGGAGACAACCAACTTGGAGGGGATGACTGGGACGAGGCTGTAATTAATTGGCTTTGCGACGAGTTTCAAACTGAGCAGGGCATTGACTTACGCCAAGATCAGATGGCGATGCAGCGTCTTAAAGAAGAGGCAGAGAAAGCCAAAATCGCACTTTCATCTGCTCAGGCAACGGACATAAATCTCCCCTTTATAACAGCCGATGCATCTGGCCCTAAACACCTGCAAATTAACCTTACCCGTGCCAAGCTAGAGCAGATTTGTGAAAACCTCTACGAGCGCGCTAAGATTCCTTTCCAAGCTTGCGTTAAGGATTCTGACGTTGAGGCTTCAGATATTGATCACCTTATTCTTGTAGGGGGTATGACACGAAGTCCTAGTGT
>CAJWWL010000400.1 GCA_913048125.1 uncultured Opitutia bacterium
GTTTCCATGCAGCCATCAATATCGGAAAATTCCACGGTATAATTTGTCCAACAACACCTAGTGGCTCCGGATAATGATATGCCATCATTCCAAGAGCAGAGTTCCCACCCCCAGACTGCATCCCATCAATATTACCTATTGTGCCTTCTTGAGAGCGGATAGCGCCCGCAAAATATCTGAAATGATCAACCGTTAACGGAATGTCAGCAGCATGCCCTTCTCTAATTGGTTTCCCATTATCAAGCGTTTCTGCAAGAGCAAGCATTTCAGTATTTTCTTCAATACGATCTGCTATTTTGAGCAGGATGTTCGCCCTGTATTAGAGAAACACTGTTTCAATTGCCACGGACCAGAAAAGCAGAAGGGCAAGGTTCGCCTAGATACACTCAATCCTGATTTAGTCAATTCTACCTCGGCTGAAACTTGGCACGATGCTCTCGATAATATCAACCTTGGCGAGATGCCTCCTGAGGATGAGCCCGCTATCTCTGATCAGGACCGAAGGGTGCTCACTGACTGGATCAGTGGAGAACTCAAACGAGCAAGCGAAGCGCGTAGGAGTACTGGAGGCAAAACCGTGTTGCGCCGTCTAAACCGATACGAGTATGCCAACACTTTGCGCGATCTTCTAGGGCTGGACCTTGATTTTGCCCGCACTCTCCCCCCCGAGCCTGCTTCACCAGACGGCTTTAAGAACAACGGAAGATCCCTTCGAATGTCCCCCGAACAACTTGAGTACTACTTGCAGATTGCTCGGGATGCCTTGGATAAGGTTATTGTTGAAGGGGAGGCTCCTGTAGTCGTAAAGGGCCGCACGGAAAAGAGTGAGAAGGTAAGAAGAATCAAAGGCCTTACTACGAATGAGCTTCTTCCTGGCTCTCAATTTTTGGCTAAGTTCTCGGAGTTTCCCAGAGAGGGAGAGTTTGTAATAAAGATATCGGCTACAGCAAAAGTACCGGAAGGTCAGGGCTTGCCTGTTCTGCACATCTCAATGGGAGTTCGTGCCGATGTTAAAGCTTCCCAGCTCACTCTTGCTACTGTCGATGTAGCTGAAGGTGAGCAAGAGATCGTTCTAGGAGGACGTATCGAGGACTTTCCTTTACCCGGGCACAATCCTAAGTTCCCGGGTTTGCTTGTACGCCTCACTAATCAGTACGACGACGGCTCTGGCTTTATCAAACTCGACGATAAAAAGAAACAGAAGTTGCTCCCAGAAGAGCTCAGGAGCCAGCCCACCATCAATGTTCATTCAGTAGACTTCCAAGGACCAATTTTCGACACTTGGCCGCCTGAAAGTCACCGCCAACTTATTGGTACCTCAGAGGATACAAATGAGCCCCTCCGTGCGCGCTCATTTCTTAAAAAGTTCATGACTCGTGCCTGGCGTCGACCAGTCGATGATGCAGAAGTTGATGACATGTATGCACTTTTTGAGAAACTGCGGTCAAGGGAGGTTTCTTTTGAAGCTGCCATTCGAGAGACCTTCGCACTTGTACTGGTCAGTCCTGAGTTTCTCTACCTAGTTGAACCTGCTTCAGTCGATGGGAAGCGACGGGATCTTACCGCTCATGAGGTAGCAACTCGTCTTTCCTACCTTCTTTGGAGCACCATGCCGGACGCTGAACTTTTCAAGTTGGCAGACTCTGGTCGACTCCTCAAACCTGCTGAACTTGAGCGCCAAGTGAATCGGATGATCACCGACAAGCGCAGTTGGGATTTTGTTCAACAATTTACTGACCAATGGCTAAATCTCTCCGGTCTCACACGCGTGGCGGTTAACCCACAGTTTTATCCCCAGTTTGATGATGAGCTTAAGGCTGATATGCGTCTTGAACCCCAGTATTTCTTCAACGAAATACTTAGTGAAGATCTTAGCGCTCTGCAATTAATCGACTCCGATTTTGCCATGCTCAACCGATCACTTGCATCGCATTACGGAATTGATGGTCCTCGCGGAAATGCATTTGAGCGTGTTTCCCTGAATACCAGCCACAAAAGGGGAGGCCTCCTAACTCAGGCTGGTATTCTGCTAGCCAATTCTGATGGCGAGCAATCCCATCCTATCCGTCGAGCTGTTTGGCTACTGGATAGATTCCTCGGCGACCCGCCCGCACCTCCTCCGCCGGATGTGCCTGAACTGGAAGACACAAACCCCAAGCATAAGAATCTTTCTATTCGTGAGCAAATGGAAGTTCATCGAGAAAAGGCAGCATGCGCAAACTGTCATCGTGACATTGACCCTTGGGGAATCGCTTTCGAACAGTATGATGCAGTTGGACTTTGGCGGGATAATCTTCGGACTCATCCCAAGGCCAAACCACAACCCGTCGACGCTCA
>CAJWWL010000401.1 GCA_913048125.1 uncultured Opitutia bacterium
TTGGCGAATTCGTTGACCATGTGCGGATGGGACCCGCCATGCCCGCCGCCCTGGACGAAGGATAGATGGTCGGCATCCTCTATGCTCTGCGTGAACTTTTGAATAGGCTCTGGAAGAAGATGCGCGTAATCGGGGATCTTCACTTGCTCCGGAATTTCAGCTTCGGGACGCTTTGCCACATGGACGATACTAGGCTCATTCTCAACGAGCGTCCATTCGAAGCTCTTCTTAGTACCGTAGACATCGATACTCTCTCGATACTGGCGAGCTACGTCATAAAGAAAGCGCCAAATGTGCGCAGATAGGTCGCTATCCTTGAACTTTATGTGACAGGTCTCGACTGCAAACTGATTGCCACTCTTCTGCGCGATGTCATCGCGGACCGTTCCGGAGCCAAAACAACTCACGTACTCGGCAAGACCATCAACCATTCCGAGACAGGGACTAACCACATGAGTCGCATAGTGCATCGGAATCATGCGCTCCCAATACTCTGGCCAACCATCCATATCCTGCGGGTGACTGGCTGCAAGGTATTGAATCTTCCCCAGCTCTCCATTGTCGTAAAGTTCTTTGATGTAGAGGAATTCGCGACTGTAGACTACGGTCTCTGCCATCATATACTTAAGTCCAGTCTCATCGACCACCTTACAGATTTCCTCGCACTCCTCAATAGTGGTAGCCATGGGTACAGTACACATGACATGCTTTCCAGCACGGAGTGCCTTGATGGATTGTGGCGCATGATCCGGGATAGGGCTATTAATATGTACAGCGTCAATCTCCGGGTCTTTGAGAAGCTCGTCGTAGTCGGTGTAGCGCTTGGGAATATTAAACTGGTCAGCGACGTTGTTCATCTCAGCCTCGTTACGGCGACAGACTGCGACGAGGTTGATATTTGGATGCGCCTGATGAATGGGGATGAACTCGGCTCCAAAACCGAGCCCAACTACTGCTAGATTGTAGGTGTCTTTTGCCATGACTTTAGGGATTTGTAGTTAAATTTAAGATCCAAGGAATTAGTAGAAACCAAGCTACTTCTTAAGCGTGAGAAGGTAGGCTAGAACATCGGTTATCTGTTGCTCATCAAGTAGAAGATTCATTGGAGGCATGGGGCTTGCGCCTAGCTTGTCAAAACCTTCTGCAAGAGTAGCTGCTGGCTCCACAAGACTCTGGTAGAGGTAATCACGGTCCTTACGAGAAGCGATGCCATCGAGGGCAGGGCCAATGTTGCCTCCCTCACCACCTAATGCATGACAACGAGAGCATCCTGCAACAACGTGCTTGTGAAAGATTTCCCGACCTTTTTGGACATCACCTTCACGCAATGACTTGGTCTTCTCCTCTTCGTAGACTGGCTTAAACTCTACAAGGGATAGATCGTCGTACCAAGCGGTGCCGGTACTTCGTCCCCAGCCTCCAAAAAGACAGTTTATGGTGAAAGCGCCTGACCGATTTGGGGTAAACACCCGTTCTACTTTTTCCCATTCGCTTGTATTTCGTACAGGATTGGTCTTACCCTCATGTTGAAGTTCGTGGACGTTGAGTAATGCACCGTGCGCACCTTTAACACCCATAGTTTTAACCCATGCCGAGAGTCGATACTGATTTCCCGAGGTAAGATTCACCGAAGTATGGTAACTGGTATCATTCCCAGCTTGGGAGCTAATCCGTAGAGAATGCTTTCCTGTCCGGACCTTGGATTTGTCAGTTTCCAAGCCTCGATCAACCTCGGATGCCGGACCAGAGTAGTTGCGAAAACCCCAACCATCAAGGCCCTTTTCGAAGGAGGCATTTCGAATCAAGTTCATGCCTTCCTCATACCGAACTACCTTACGAGTGTTCGCACCGATAACCTGAAGTACGGAACGCAACCATTCATCCTCCTCATTTTCCTGAGTAGTAAGCAGGACAGAGGCAGTCTTCCGGGCAGTCTCACGATCCTTTTGCTGAGCAAGTTTAATGAATGCTGCCAGACGCACCTGAAGATTCTCATCGGCGAGAGTCGCACTGTCATAGAGTAATTGAGTAGAAGATGCGTCATTCCCGATTGCACGGATGGCATTACGGCGAACGGATGCTTCTGTGCTGACTAGAGCAGAACGGTGAGTTTCGACATCAAGCTCTCCAAGACCCTCCAGCGCCCAGAGAGCATGAATTGCCCCAACTCCCCCACCCTTGGCCCGTTTGCGCAGCATTATTTGCAGCCGCTGCTTCTGAGCGCGCCGCCCGTCGAGCGATGGCTGCAGCCGCTGCTCAAACCGGCCGCGTCGCTCCGCGCGCATCTCCTCAACCCGACTGGGCAGGACGCGACGGTGCTCCTCTG
>CAJWWL010000402.1 GCA_913048125.1 uncultured Opitutia bacterium
GGTGTTGTTCTTGTAGTTGATCTGGTCTGCCTTAAGCAGTAGATTTTTGTCTTTTAGCAACGCGTTTCCAGTAGCAATCTGAGCACCTTCGCTAAACTCCATCTTATCCGCCTCAAGTTCTGCATTACCGCATACTGAACTTACAAAAAGAAGGAAGCCCACAACGATAATTTCAAATTGCCTGTAACTAAAACTGCTCACTTGCTGACCATGTTTGGATGAACAGCGAGTGGGAAACAAGAATTTATTCAGGAAAAGGATTTTGATCGTTGTAACCCTATTTTGTCCTAACCAAAATTATCTACCTAATATGTTTAAGCCTAAACCTATTAACAATCTTAAGTTGTCGCCATTTCAGGAGGCTGATCTTGCGAGTTTCCAGATCGATTGCGATCCATGGATTTACCGTAAGTTAGGTGCTCAGAAGATTGGTCAGGCAGGGAATAAATTGGATTGGTCATTTGCCGTTTGGGCTCCTGCTGCTCAGTCTGTTGATTTAGTCATATATCCTCTTTACGATC
The DNA here is from genome assembly GCA_913048125.1 of uncultured Opitutia bacterium. Taxonomy (GTDB): domain Bacteria; phylum Verrucomicrobiota; class Verrucomicrobiia; order Opitutales; family JABJCN01; genus JABJCN01. The sequence goes on from CAJWWL010000402.1 coordinate 522, forward strand.
CTCCGTTGGAGTTCCCCCTAAAAAAGGTTGGGGTGAGTGGAGTCTGGCAGTTTTCTGTAGGGAACTTACCTGTTGGAACCAGATACAAATTTCGCTTGGTAGCTTCAAATGGATCTTCATCTCTAAAAGCTGATCCCTACGCTCAATTTTCTGAAGGACCTCCGAATAACGCATCTATTCTCTACGATACTGGGGAGTTCCTGTGGACCGATGCAGATTGGCTTAATCAGCGTGATCAAGACTGGAGAGAAAAACCCATTTCTGTTTACGAGGTACATCTTGGCTCTTGGCGGCGAAAGGGTGTGAACTACCGGCAACTAGCTGACGAGCTTTGCCGCTACTTAGTAGATATGGGGTTTTCACATGTTGAGTTCCTTCCCCTTAATGAACACCCTCTTGTAGAGTCTTGGGGATACCAGTGCACTGGTTATTACGGACCCTGCCACAGGTATGGCTCTCCCCACGACTTGATGTATCTAGTAAATCACTTACACCGACATGGTATTGGAGTTATTTTAGATTGGGTTCCTGCTCATTTCCCCAAGGATGAGTTCTCAATTGGCTACTTTGACGGAACTCACTTATACGAATGTGCAGAAGAATGGAAACGTGAACACAGGGACTGGGGCACTTGGGTCTTCGACTACGAAAAACCTCAGGTGCAGAGCTTTCTCATGGGCAGCGCACTTGCTTGGCTGGATCGTTACCATATTGATGGACTTCGGGTAGATGCTGTGGCTTCCATGCTTTATTTAGACTATTCACGAGGCAATGATTGGAAACCAAACAAATTTGGAGGAAATGAGAACCTAGAGGCAATTGATTTCATTCAGAAAACGAATGCTGCCGTGCGTCAGCATTTCCCTGGTGTTCTGATGATCGCAGAAGAGTCTACAGCCTACCCAAATGTGACCGAGGCGCAATCAGGCGATTCCCTTGGATTTCATTTCAAATGGAATCTAGGTTGGATGCACGATGTCCTAGAATTTTTTGAATGTCCTGTCTCTCAGCGTCCTGAACGCTTTTCGCAACTATTACATTGCCGTGAATATCATTACTTCGAGAACTTTTTACAAGTGTTCTCACACGATGAAGTTGTTCATGAAAAGCGTTCTTTGCTTTTGAAGATGGGTGCCGGAGATGATTTAGCTGCAAAGGCAGCGGACTTACGTACCTTACTTGTACTTTTCTGGGGGTGGGCAGGAAAAAAGACCCTCTTCATGGGAGGAGAATTTGGCCAAGTGGGAGAGTGGGCCGTCAATGATGTTTTGCAGTGGCATCTGCTCGAAGACCCTCTACACGAGGGTATACAATGCTTAGTCCGTAAACTGAATCAACTCTATGTTCACGAGTTGACCACTGCGCAAACCGATTCTCAGCCAGAAGCTTTCCAATGGGTGGACACCTCGGACTCACAAGGTTTGACACTGTCTTTTCTTCGGTGGGGGCGATCTGAAGGGGAAACCCTTCTTTACGCCTTCAATTTTGGTTCTGAAGATTGTGTTCGGGAAATTGCCGTACCTGAATATGGTGAATGGTCTTTAGAGGTAGACACGGAATCAGCCCGCTTTGGTGGGCGGGCGTTATCCAATAGCTTGGTTTACAATGCTGAAAGAAAGGGTGATTTAGACACTCAATATTCGTTGAACACCCAACTTTCAGCTCATTCAGCTCAAATCTGGCGACGGAAACTCTAGCCGCTAACCTCATTCACCTGCAGGATGAATA
>CAJWWL010000403.1 GCA_913048125.1 uncultured Opitutia bacterium
AACAGGCGGGTCTGAATAATAGAGTGCTCAGACTATCCCCTAGTCTACAATCCCACCTCTGTCATCATCTCACAATTTCAAGGGGGATTTGTCCGTTTCTTTGAGCGCGCATCTGTGCTAATATAACTCGATTTACTACAAGCTCTCTTTCACTACTGCCTTCAATTAGTGCCTGCAGTACTTTCTTTTTCAGTTCTGCATTGTACTCTGTAAACATCAGAAGCGGATGAATTCGAACACCGCCGATTCCATCTGTTGGATCTACATTAGAATGCTTTGATGCACGGGGAAGGGGGCGCCACTGATTGTATTTCGGAAGTACCATCTCATTAAACGTTCTGGCAAGCTCGCCCATCCGCCTCGGAGTCATAATTTGTCCATACCGCCTAGACTCGTAGTGCATATAAAATGATTTCATCGTGAAATTCATGTGGGCTCGGTCTTCACCTCTTACCTGACCTTTGCCTCGAGGTGTATTGACATTATAGTCCTTGGCCATCGGGTTCACGCAGTTAGGCTGGTATCCCCAAGCGCGATACCATTTGTCTGGTTCCTTCAGATATTGTCCATCATGGCCGGGTGCGTAGAATTGATAGGTGTTGAACCAACTCCTGAGAATCTTTTCGGCGCAGGCGTCAATCGTCCTTGCTGAAACAGAATCCCCAAAGGTTTCAGCGGCATGAGCTGCGAATCCAGCACAAGAAGTCGCAGCGACGAAACGATTGATCCCTGCTCGGCGTTCTCTCGGCGTTGGCTTGGGGTTTTCCTTAAGAAAATTTGCCAGGGCATTTCCTCCGTTATGTTTGTCGCGAGCCTGCTCCCAAGCTTTCAGTTCATTTAAGTACCTGTTGTTGTCTTGGTGAAAAGCGGTATAGTTATCCCATATGAAATCGGTCTGGAAGTTGAATAACTTATGATCCTTGTAGTCGGTGTAGTTGAGAGCCAGTTCACGGATATAACGCTCGGCCCTTTGACGATACGTAGCACCCAGTTTACAGGGGTCTCCATCTGGAACAATCTCTTGCCACACTTCCGGATGTAGTGAGATGCAGTAGGCTGCAAGAGAGGGGGTTATCATTCGAGCATTTGCTGCATCTGTTGTGTGTGAGATCTGGTCTCGGACATACTCATGCTTTTCATTAAAGTACTTACCTCCTTCGTCTGCCTCCGAGTGGAAACCGCCTTCGGGAAAGACGCAAAAGTCATGAAGGTTCAAGTATTTTTGGTAGGGGCCTCCAAATCGAACTCCGTACCTCTTTCCCTCAACTTCAAAACCATTTCTTAGGAGTATCGCTGGGTCCGCAATACGAAGTAGGTGATCTAGGACTTCCTTTTGGCGAGTTATGAGGAAAATTCTGGCTGGGATTGCCCAATCTGGAAGAGAAAATATGGGGTCTGCCCTCGTTCCAAAACCATGTGCGTTGTAACCTGAAACATAATCTGTAAGCGCTCGTATTTCCTTTTGGGAGAGTGGCTTATTAAGGTCTGTAGATAGGGCATCAGTCAGCGCCTCAGGGTCTTTGGTTCGAATATCCGGGAAGCCAGGTGTATTTGGGCGGCCGTGAGGATGGTTGGGTGCATTAATAAAATCTCTCAGAACAGCTAGGCTTGTTGAATGAAGTCTACCTTTTCTAAGCGCCCTCATTACCACTTTTCCTCGAGCAAAAAGGCTGAGTCTAGGCGTAGGCCCTAAATCTCTTATTTTGTAACTACCCTGACGTTCGCAGGTAAACCAATCAATGCGTTCACCTGTTCGGTTAACTATGATTGTTTCGGGTCCGAGGTTCTTAGAAACCTTAGCGATATACATCATGTAGTCGGGAGTTCGAAAGGGATTGATACCACTCCCATCATCTCGCTTCGTATTTCGATTTCCATGACGTCCTAGAACGAACAACTGACCATCTACAGCAAAGCCAGCATAGCCACGTGGGTCCGTAATCTCAATGGTAAGGGCTGCCGCCTCTCCATCAGCTAGGATCAAGTCTTTAAGGTCGTAAAGAGTGTATCCGGCGTTATCTTTGGGGACTAGTTGGGCTAGTTCAGGAAAAGGAGCACCTCTGTTGGTGAGAGAACCAGGGTTGGTGGCCGAATTGGTGTAAAGGTAATCTTGATAGCCTCGAATCGTAAATTGATGTTTCCCTTCGGGATCTAGAGTTTCTACCAACGGAAGTTCTTG
>CAJWWL010000404.1 GCA_913048125.1 uncultured Opitutia bacterium
CGGTTGTGGGTTGCCCATTCTCGTCATAGCTAAATTCTTCGTATAGCGCTTGTGCGATGCCTTGTGCGACTCCCCCATGGACCTGCCCTTCTGCCAACAGTGGATTTATAACTGTCCCGCAGTCGTCAACTAAATATATATCGCGAACTCTTGTATCGCCTGTGTATTTATCTATTTCAATTACACAGGCGTAAGCACCCGATGGAAAACTGAAATTGGGGACCTCTTGAAGGATAGTTTCATCTAACGAGCCAGGGGCCATATCCTCAGGGAGTTCTAAGCGTTGAAAACTAAAGGTGGCGACTTCTGCCCAAGAAAGGCTTTTGCTAGGGCTTCCTTTTACAAATAAACTTCCACCTTTCACCTCAATATCCTCAGGATTTGCTTCCAGTTTATGAGCGGCAATAGATTTGGCTTTTGCCACTATTCCAAGTGAAGCGTTCTTTACTCCTTCACCGCCAACTGCTACTTGCCGAGATCCCATTGTCCCTATTCCTTGGGGAATAGTTGCAGTGTCTCCATGACGAACAGAAATTTTATCGTATTCTATCCCAAGGTATTCTGATGCAATTTGAGCAAATGTTGTAACTGTTCCTTGGCCATGGGGCGATGCACCGGTGTAGATGATGGCCGAGCCGTCTGGCTGAATTCGGATTTGAACAGATTCCCACGAACCTAAATGCCCGAAGCCCTCCAGAGAGCCTGGAGGGCCGAATCCAGCAAGCTCTAGCCAGCTGGAAAACCCGACGCCGATTAATGGTTTTTCAGGGTTATCCCGATTCGCAACTTGCTCTTCTCGGATGGATTCATAGTCCATTATCTCAAGGAGTTCATCTAACGCTCCTTCAAAGTTTCCACTGTCATAGACAGCAAGCTCGGAGTGGGTTGCGTAAGGGAAGTCATCTTTTGGGATGTAATTTTGTCTGCGGACTTCTGTTGGGTCCAGTTCAAGTTTGTAAGCGATGTGATCCATAGCTCGCTCAATGAGGTATGTCGCCTCTGGACGTCCAGCACCTCTGTAAGCAGCGATGGGAGTAGTGTTTGTTAACACGTTTCTCCATGCGATTGAAACATTTGGTATCACGTAACATCCTGCAGACATTGCTGTCGTCAATACAGGCATACCCATTCCTGTGCCTATTGCGTATCCACCCATGTCTTGGGAAGCGAAGACTCGTAAAGCCTGAATTTTTCCTTCATTATCAAATGCAATATCGACTTCCTGCTCCTGAGCCCGTCCGTGATACATCGATGTCATGGCTTCACTTCTAGTTTGTGAGTATTTAACCGGTCTATTGAGAATCTTGGAAAGAACTGGGGCTAGAAAAAATTCTGGGGTGAAATTAATTTTTTGACCGAATCCACCTCCAACATCAGGGGTGATAACGCGACATTGATCTTGCGGTATCCCAAGCCATGCACTAATTCGATTTCTGAGGTGATGAGGTGCTTGGAAACTTGCCCAAATTGTAAGTCCTGCTGGTCCGTAGTCAGCCAAACATGCGCTTGTCTCAATAGGCGCTGCGGTGCAACGATTGTTGATGAGTTTAATCTTTTCAGTATGTGGTGCTGAATCAAACACTGATTGGTGATCATCTGCGCTTGGGACTTCTGCGACAGTATTTGAGCCAAGCTCCTCGAATAGGAGTGGCGCGTCTTCTGCGGTGGCTTCTTCAATATTTGTGACCGCCTCTAGAGGTTCATAGTCGACTACTACAAGTTCCGTTCCATCTGCTGCTGCATATTTACTTTCAGCCACAATGACAGCGACTGCTTCACCAACAAAACGGACCTTATCGGTTGCTAATGTCGGTCGCTCGAGACCGGGTACTTCTGGTAAGGGGGGAAGTTCGAGGTCTGCAGCTGTCCATGCTCCGATTACACCTTCACATTCCAAGGCTGCCGAAACGTCGATGCCTTTGATCAGTGCGTGAGCCTCTGTGCTTCGCACAAAAGCCATATGCGTCATTCCTGTTAGTTGAATATCATCAACATATTGGCCTCTTCCGGTTAAAAGATTGGGGTCTTCTTTCCGAATTACTTTAGTTCCAACTATTGACATTTGACCTCCCCTGTTAGGTAGGAATATAGCCGCTTTCTATGCATTTGTTCAATGAGACAGCCGAATTCCTGTCTAATAGGTTTTGCTTTATGATTGCGTTATGACCCCT
>CAJWWL010000405.1 GCA_913048125.1 uncultured Opitutia bacterium
CCTCCGGTCGATTCTCCAGCGCCCACCGACTTTTGGCGTTTCGTTTTGTGCGTGGATTCTAAGTACTGCAACCACTGCTTCAGGGTTGCTGACTCTCTCAGATCTCCTGGTTTCAAGATGACTGCATCCGTTGCAATGCGTCCCTTGGAACTCAATAGAGAGCCTCCGACTGCAAGACGATATGGAGGAATTACTGGCAGCAGAAACGTCTCACTACCCACACGGCACTCCAATGGTGGAACTACCTCTCCTGTCTCCTCGTCAATAATTTTCTTGCCGGAAGCCATCACAACTCCACTGGCAACAACTGCGCCTTCTCCAATCACCCCTGCCACTTCACACATTGCTCCAATCTTGACGTTGTCTTCGACAATGGAGGCCAGACGACCCGCGGGTTCGAGGATGCCCTCTATTCCAGAACCTGCACCGAACTTAACCCCTCGACCAATCTGGGCGCAGGAAGCGATTCTACTGCCACCATCAATCATCACACCGCCTCCAGCAACATAGGCACCGATGTTGACGAAAGCCTGATTCATAATTACGGTTTGTGGGCCGATGTAGGCTCCAGTTCTCACGATGCTACCAGGCGCATAGCGAACACCGCTAGCCTCAAAGTCTTGATCCGTGTAGTTGGAATACTTCAAAGGAACTTTGTCCCAGTAGCTTGATTCCATCCGCTGATTTCCATGCGTGCCAAAGTAATTTAGGACTCCATCAATCACATAGGTTTGTGGTTCCCATTCATCCCGAACCTTTTCAGCAGCCCTCACTTTCCCCTGATTAAGCAGTTCGATGAAAGCCTCTGATTCTGCTGCGCTCGCCTTGCGGTCATGGATATTAGCCAGCAAATTAGCATATGAGCTTTCGATCCTCCCGATTTTCAGAAAGTCCCCATCACGAAGATTGAGGAGAAGATCCAGCTTCGGATGAAGACCTGGATTTTGTTGTGCACGCTCAGTGTACTCGCCAAAAATACGGAGCGCTTCGTTGGCTTCGTCCCGTCCAATTTGTCCGGTGGTACTGGCTACGTGTGAAAACACACGCAAGGTTCCCTGCTTGGCTGGGAAATTGGGCAAAATCGCCATCAACTCGTCTTTGGAGTTGAAGACGCGAAGCAGGATGGTTTGTTCTGCAAAGGGCATCGTCTTCAGGTTGGCCTCAAAGCTACTCATGGATTCCCCTCAGGTTAAAGGTGGTGGTTCCTAACCACCAAGGTTGTTGGTTAAAGGTGAGTTAGGGGGGCACTCCCCAGCGGGAAGACGTTGTAACCCAGATTGAAGAGATATTGATGATCGAGGTGGTTTCGGCCATCAAACAGGTAAGCAGGCCGCATCATATTCTCTAAAATGCGTCCATAGTCGAGATCACGATATTGCTGCCATTGTGTCACTAGCGCAACAGCATGGGCTCCATAAGTAGCCTCATACGGATCTTCGACAAAAGCGATGTCTCCTTCCATGGAAGCCAGGTCATGCGCGGTTTCTTCCCGAGCCCTGGGATCATGCACCCGCACTTGGGCATGCTTTTAATTCTAATTTTCTCAAAGCGTTTGCCGACATTTTCCCAGATGTATATTTTCCAACACCTTCAAAAACATCTACTACAGTCACATCTTTTCCATTAAATCTTCCAGGTAAAATTGATCCACCATAAATAAAAACACTTGGAACATTTAATCTAACCATTGCCATCATTAAACCAGGTAAGGATTTATCACATCCTGCAAGACCAACTAGCGCATCATAACAATGTCCTCTAACTGTTAATTCAGTTGAGTCAGCTATAACATCTCTGGAAATTAATGAGGATTTCATTCCTTCATGACCCATAGCAATACCATCTGTTACAGTAATGGTACAAAATTCCCTAGGCGTTCCTCCTCTTTGATAAACACCTTTTTTAACAGATTGTGCTTGTCTCATCAAAGCTATGTTGCATGGAGCTGCCTCATTCCATGTTGAAACTACACCAACGAAAGGCTTAGCAACATCCTTTTCTGTAAGTTTCATTGCATAATAAAATGATCTTTGTGGTGCTTTATCTGGTCCTAAAGTTGTGTGTCTGCTAGGTAATTTTCTTTTATTAAATTTTTTCATTATAAATTTTCTAAGGTTAGTTGT
>CAJWWL010000406.1 GCA_913048125.1 uncultured Opitutia bacterium
AGTAATGACTCGCCAATATTTTTAAGCTCTATGTATTCGAAATCTGATCCACCCAAGGGGTTATACATGATTTCAACGATGCGTAGATTAGCTATTAGAGCGGCTTCGTTGGGATCCACAGAGTTGTTAGGTTTTCCGGGGGTTGGGAGGGCAAAGTCGGTAATTGTAGTTGCTCCATCAGTGGTGCGCCCTTGAGAAATATCCTTGCGCTGAGGTCCGTATAGGATCGTGTCCACTTCTTCGAGGTCAGCAGTGAGCAGACTGATTGTTTCGCGTTGGGATGAGAGTTTGAAATTGAGCATCCGTGCATCACTGGTGGATTTTTTTCCTGTCGCGAGAAAAGCGATGTGGCTTTTCGCCGCAATGTAGGAGTTCGTTGCTATCCTATGAAGCGCTGGATTTCCAACGGGGTTGTCAGTCAGGTAAAACCCACCAATAGAAACTGGCATCGGTGATGGATTGTAAATTTCGATAAAGTCGTCATTGAAAACGCGAGCACCATCTGCGAGCCATTCATTAATTTTGAGATTCCATGGATTTTGAAGAGGGACGCGCTGATTGGCATAACCTGGGGTAGGGGCATCAAGGGACCATTGCAGTTCTTCATTCCGTCCTAGTGACATGTCGGGAATCTGGAGGCCAAAGCTGACTTGGTCGAGAATGGAGGCATCTTGTCCGACTCCGTCCATAAGGTAGACAGAATCTCCTTTAGCATCGAGACCAAAGCCAAGATGAATGCCAGAGGTTTCAGAATTCTTGTCTGCGTGGAAGATTTGAAATTGCCCTGGTTGCAGTATCAAACCTGCAGGCAAAACATATTTGTCCATTTTGTTGGGGTCATCTGTTAGAACAAGTCCTTCAAGCGTCACAGTCGTAGCACCAGCATTGAGAATTTCAATATAGTCTGGAAAGGTGCCTTCGTGGTTGTAAGAACCTGCGTTACTGGCTAGCACTTCATTTATTCGAATCTTTAAACTATCTTGCTTTACCGTCCAAGTTTTTGACCTAGTTTCATTGAGGTCGTATTGCCAAGTTCCGTCGGAAGCTTTATTCATTCCTCGAACAAATACTGAGTACTCTCCATCTGGAAGATTATCCAAGGTGATCGGCTCTTCTGTTGGGTAGATGGTTGAATCGTATTTGGCGGCTTTGTTAAGTCGGTAGCGATAATGAGTGATGTTTGACCCTGAGACCTGAAGTGTGGCGCGGCGTTGCGGAGTGCTGGTCGGGGGTTCATTTTTAATCAAGGTCTTTAGGGGAGGAGGTATGTAGCTAGTTGGGAACCAGTTAGTGTTAGATAGCACGTATTCTGTGCGTCCTCTCATGAAGTTAACCATGGAATTAATTTGGCTTTCAGATACGTGTGGCCTTAATTGACTCTGAAGAAAGGTCCGGAATTGTGTGGGTTGGAAGAAACCTTCCGACCAGTCTTTGATGTAAGCGAGATAGCGGGGGCGGATCTGCGGGTGTTTGATTAGGCGAGCAAGTGCTGGGACTCTTGTGCAGATAAATATGTCCCAAGAAGTTCGATCGAACAGAGAGTCAAAGTCATGGGAGACCATCCTGAATCGGGAATCATTCATTCCAGAGTACATCGCGTAGTCATCACCTTGATTGTCGCCCCCCACTAGTCCTCCCTCGGTGTTTGAAAGAAGGGCGTGTAATGCAAAGTAACGAAGCCATTGGTCCACAACGAGGTTGTTGTGAATTGCTGGTTTTGTATCTGGATTAAAGAAATCAGTCTGGTTTCTTAGTTCACTGAGTGCTTTTGTGAGGGCAATGACATCGCTCCAGTCTGGAATTGTGGAATTAGTTAGTTTGATGTAACTGGAATAGGCTGCGGTGTTGTCGGGGTGGTAGACTAAGCCAGAGCCCAGACCACCCGGGGGTGATTCGTTTCTGCGTCGTCCTTTGTAGAGATTGCCATTTGAATCCTCAGGATAAGTATCCTCAATGAATTCGGAGCCTAGTGGTTGCAGGAATACGTACTTGCCTCCAGATTGCTGGTGTTCCCCGTTAATATGCAGGTCAATTGCTGTGGCGCGGGCAGCGGGCAGACCTAAGTGATTGGA
>CAJWWL010000407.1 GCA_913048125.1 uncultured Opitutia bacterium
AGACAGCCAACCAGAAGCCGCCGGGGTTCCTGGGGGATTCAGCAATGAAGCACCCGAAAGCCCTGCATTTACGCAGACAACCTCGACCATAGACTCTCGACAAAATCAGGTGGACGATGTTTCTAGCAGTTCCACTACAAGAAATTATGAGATCGATAGAGAGATAAGATATGTAAAACAGCAAGTTGGCAGCATAGAGAGAATCTCTGTAGCAGTTGTGGTGAACGAAAACGCTTATGCGAATGAGGAAGAGCAAATTGATAAAGTTAAGTTGGATGAAGACTTGACGAGAATTGAAGATATTGTTCGTGGAGCTGTCGGCTACAATGAGCTTCGAGGCGATGTCGTGACCGTTGTTGCATCAAAATTTGCTCGCCCTGTTGAGGAGCTAGACGACCCATGGTACCTCGAGCCAGACAAGCTTGACGGTTTCGTCAGAATAGCAGCGGTCTTCGGAATACTATTGTTTATCTACCTCCTCATCGCGAGGCCTTTTATTAAATCTATGCAAGCTCGGGATGCGCTGGAAGTTCCAATGGAAATAGGTGATCCTGACGGTATTTCGGACGAGGAGCGTCAATTAGTAGAAATGGGCGACGTAGAAACCATACAAGATGTGACAGCTAGGCTTAAACCAAAAGCCGTCGGAATCCCTGCAGAATACCTTGACACTTCGCAGCCTTATGATCAAAAAGTAGCACTAATGCGATTCTTGGTCAAAGACGATGTTGGGAGAGTTTCCAATCTGCTGAAACGTTGGATAACCGAAGAAGCATAAAGGATTAAAGGAGATTTCAATGTCAGAAATGGAGACCTCAGGAACGGAACTCTCGGAAGAGTACTTGCTAGCATTTAATTCCATGACTACAACCGAAAAAGCAGCGATTGTTATGTTTCTCCTTGAGCAAACTGGAGCGGCAGCGGTAATGAAAACACTTTCGCCAACGCAAGTCACTGCTGTCTCAAGAGCGATGACACGGGTTAGTGACGTACCGCAACCTATTGTGGTCGCTGTTGTGGATGAGTTTCTCGAATCACTCCAAGAACTAACCGACTTAGGTTTAGCAGGATCGGGATACGTTCGGAGCGTTCTGATGGAAGCAGTTGGGGAATCGAAGGCAGCTACAGTTTTGGCGAAAGTCGATCCAACGGCAAGGTCTTCAGGATTGGAGATGCTTGATTGGATGCCACCTAGGGCGATAGCAGATATGGTAGGAGACGAGCACCCGCAGGTAATCGCAACAATATTAGCCATGCTGGATGAGAGAACAGCTGCAGACGTCCTATCTTATCTGAGCAATGAAAATAAAGCCTCTGTCGTAGGAAGGCTAGCCACCTTAGACACAATTTCTGATTCAGCGCTACACCAATTAGAGGAGGTAATGCAAACCCGGTTCTCTGAATCAACTTCGATATCTGCGGCGCAATTGGGAGGTCTTCGGGTTGCAGCCAAGATTATGGATAAAACCAGATCGGAAGATGCTGTTGATATTTTTGAGTTAATGAGAACTGCGGATGAAGACTTGGTCACCGCCATTGAAGACAATATGTTTGATTTCGAAAACCTTGTTGATCTTGCCGACAGAGATATTCAAACAATGATCAATAATTTTGATGAAGAGGAGCTAAGAACCGCCCTTAAAGGAGCAGATGAGTTACTGCTTGATAAATTCAAGGGCAACATGTCTAAGAACAAGGCTGAGATGTTCCAAGACGAGATGGATATAATGCCACCTCTAGCAATCTCGGTTGTCGATGCAGCAAGAAAATCGATTATACGTCAGGCAAGAAAACTCCAAGACCAGGGAGAGTTAATACTAGCGTCTCCAGAAGGTGGCGACTTTGTCTAGTAGTCAATTTTCTCCTGGACCCCCATGGCCAAAAATTGAAAGGGGGGAGGACAACTTTGAAACAGCTGGGCCTGAAGAGATACGCAAAGATTTGGAAATTCCTGTTCAGTCGTTACGCTAACCAGTGCTATAGTACAAAAGGTAAGCTTGACTTTGATGACATGGGCAAAAAGACTTCGTAGATCAATTAGGCTGAGATTACA